>JBALVP010000006.1:0-25072 GCA_036961395.1 Porticoccus sp. | reverse complement strand
TATGTTGCACTATAACTTCCCTCCCTACTCTGTAGGCGAATGCGGTCGTATGGGCTTCACCGGACGTCGTGAAGTCGGTCATGGTCGTTTGGCTCGTCGCGGTATAGCGGCCGTTTTGCCTTCTGCTGAAGAATTCCCTTACGCCATGCGCGTTGTTTCAGAAATCACTGAATCTAATGGCTCCAGCTCAATGGCTTCAGTTTGTGGTGCGAGCTTGGCATTGATGGATGCCGGTGTGCCATTGAAAGCACCCGTTGCCGGTATCGCCATGGGCCTAGTAAAAGAAGAAGAGAACTTCGCTATTTTAACCGATATCCTGGGTGACGAAGACCACCTCGGCGATATGGATTTCAAGGTGGCCGGTACCGCTAAAGGTGTGACCGCTCTGCAAATGGATATCAAGATCGAGGGTATCACCGAAGAAATCATGGAAAAGGCGCTAGAACAAGCGCTGCATGCTCGTCTCCATATTCTTGGTGAAATGAATAAGGTTCTCGACCGTGCTCGCGATGAAGTCTCCGAGACTGCACCTCGTTACCACATTCTGAAAATCGATCCAGATAAGATTCGTGACGTCATTGGTAAAGGTGGTGCTACCATCCGTTCATTGACTGAAGAAACTGGCGCCACTATCGATATTAATGATGATGGCACTATCCGTCTTTACAGTGATGATGCTGAAGGTCTCAAAGATGCTATCTTCCGCATTGAAGAGATTACTGCTGAAGCTGAAATTGGTCGTATCTACGAAGGTACAGTGGCACGCATTGTCGACTTTGGCGCATTCGTGACGATCATGCCTGGCACTGATGGTTTACTGCACATTTCTCAAATCGCTCAAGAGCGTGTTGAAAAAGTGACTGACTACCTGAAAGAAGGTCAGCAAATTCGTGTGAAAGTGCTCGATGTAGATGCTCGTGGGCGTATCAAACTTTCCATGAAAGAAGTGACCGCTGAAGAAGGTGGTGCTCCAGAAGCAGTTGAAGCGCAACCTGCTGCTGAGACAGCTCCTGTTGTTGATGCACCAGAGACCACTGAAGAATGAACTGAATAACATTGAGTTCATATTAAAAAGCGGGGCTAAGCCCCGCTTTTTTTATGGGCGTACCATTATTTGATAACCATCACTTGACCACTGAACCAGCGGTACTTTTAATCAATGGCGACTGTGGGGTTGAATCCCTTGGTGAAACAGGGGTGCTTGCAGTTACAATCCTTTTCCATGAACGATGATCACGCCTTAAAAAACCCGATACTCGAATCCCGGCTATTTGTTGCCCGTTTGTTGTTCGCCGTGTTGGTCGTTGTGTTGATGGTCGGCGTGCTGTTATGGCGGTATTACCATTTACAGGTAGTTCGCCACGAGGGTTTGGTTACGCTTTCTGACCGCAATAGAGTGCTGGTGGAGCCGGCCCCTCCTACCCGTGGATTAATTTTTGATCGCAATGGTGTTTTGCTGGCAGATAATCGTCCCAGTTTTAACTTGTCCATTGTGGTTGAGAGGGCCGGTGATTTAGAAGCGCTTCTTGATGAAGTGGAGGGGTTGATCGGCCTCTCCGATACTGAGAAAAAACGTTTTTACAAACAGCTTAAACGTCGTCGTCGCCCCTATGAGCCAGTGCCCTTACGCCTCGATTTGAGTGAGCGGGAACAAGGGGTATTGGCGGTAAATGAATACCATCTGCTAGGGGTGGAGGTGACGGTTCAACTGTTGCGAAACTATCCTTTCGGAAAAGAGCTGGCTCATGTTCTGGGTTATGTTGGTCGAATTAATGACCAGGAAATTCAGGTGCTAGACCCGGTTCGCTATAGTGGCACCCTCGTGGTGGGAAAAACAGGCCTTGAAAAATATTATGAGGACGAACTACTCGGAAAGGTGGGATACCAGACAGTGGAGACCAATGCTCGAGGCCGTGTCATGCGGCATTTGGAGCGAACAGACCCCATCCCCGGTAAGGATCTTCATCTCTATCTAGACAGTCGTCTTCAGCATGTTATCTATGAGGCATTAGGTGAAGAGCGTGGTGCAGTTGTCGCCATAGAAATTGCGACGGGTGGTGTGCTTGCTATGGGGAGCGCACCTACCTTTGATACCAATGAGTTCGTCACAGGCATTAGTTTTGATAATTATGATGCGTTGCTCAATTCCCCGGATCGGCCACTGTTTGACCGAGCGTTACAGGGGCAGTACCCACCGGGGTCAACGGTTAAGCCCTTGTTTGGTCTGGCGGCTTTGGAAAGTGGCACTATTACTAGTGATCACAGGATCTATGACCCGGGTTTTTATCAGTTAAAAAATGAAGAGCGAAAGTATCGGGATTGGAAGAAAGGTGGGCATGGCAGCAAAATCTATCTGCGTGATGCCATTATCCAATCCTGTGATACCTTTTTCTACGATGTGGGCGTGAAAATGACCATCGACACGCTCTCGCTTTATGGGAGCCGGTTTGGACTTGGTCAGAAAACCGGCCTTGATATGCCAACAGAAAGAGCCGGCATTATGCCGTCAAGGGCTTGGAAGAGGGGAGCCAGGGGTTTAGCTTGGTATCCGGGGGATACAGTAAACACCAGCATAGGTCAGGGCTTTACTTTGGCAACACCCATGCAACTGGCGGTGGCAACAGCAAGAATGGCGAGCCGTGGTGAAATGCGATCTCCCCAGTTGGTTCGAAAGCAGCATACGGTACAGCCTCCCGCAGGAAGAATTCAGGCATCTGAGGGCCACTGGGATTATATTCACCAAGCCATGCAAGACGTGGTTCATCACCGTCGAGGCACCGCTCAAGGTATCAATCGGGGGCTTAACTATCATATAGCTGGAAAAACCGGAACAGCCCAGGTTATTGGTATGAAGCAGGATGAAGAATACGATGCCGAAATGGTGGCAAAGAGAAATCGGGATCATGCCCTATTTATTGCTTTTGCCCCCGTGGAAAACCCGAGAATTGCGGTGTCGGTCATTATAGAAAATGGAGAACACGGCAGCTCAGCGGCAGCACCAGTGGCGCGAAAAGTAATTGATGCCTTTATGGAATATTATCCTGAACCAGAGGGAGATGTTGATGAGCCAAGGTGATTTTGTTCGGCACATGGGGTCTGATGGTTCGGCCATCTATGGTTCCCCGAGTCAGTGGCAAAAACTCCATATGGACTTTCCTCTTCTGGTGCTGCTGATGCTCTTGGCTGGTGTCGGTTTATTCGTGCTCTACAGTGCCAGTGGTCAGAGTGTACATTATGTGAATCGTCAACTTAGCTACTATGGTGTGGGGCTGATGGTTATGCTGGTGACTGCACAGATACCACCACGGTTTCTGGAAAGGTGGGGTGCCCTGCCTTACCTGGGGGGCGTATTGTTACTTGTTGGCGTGTTACTTTTTGGGGTAGGAGCAAAGGGGGCGCAACGCTGGTTAGAAATAAGTGGTTTCCGCTTTCAGCCTTCAGAAATACTCAAAATTGCTGTTCCATTGATGCTTGCGCAGTATCTGGGAAAAAGGGCGTTACCACCCAACTTTAAGCATGTGTTCTTTGCGCTGGTCTTTATTGGTATACCGCCAGTGCTTGTCGTATTGCAGCCTGATCTGGGGACAGCCATCCTCATCGGTGTTTCCGGTTTTTTTGTGCTTTTTCTGGCGGGTTTACCCAAGCGTTACCTTGGGTTTTCGGGGCTGGCAGCCATGATTGCTCTACCGTTGATGTGGTTCTATGTATTGCACGATTACCAAAAGCAGCGGATTTTGACCATGTTCAACCCTGAAGCAGATAAGCTTGGTTCTGGTTGGAATATTATTCAATCCACTATTGCTATTGGCTCTGGTGGTCTTCATGGCAAGGGTTGGACGCAAGGGACCCAGTCGCAGTTGGATTTTCTCCCAGAGAGTCATACGGATTTTATCATTGCCGTACTGGCAGAGGAGTTCGGGTTGATTGGCGTCACCCTACTGGTAGGATTGTTTCTACTGATTATTATAAGGTGTGTCATTATCTGCCTGAGAGCACAGAGTATGTTTGGCCGGTTGCTCGCAGGGAGTATTACACTGACATTTTTTGTCTATATTTTCGTGAATATGGGTATGGTGTCCGGTATTCTTCCGGTGGTTGGTGTGCCCTTACCCTTGGTAAGCTATGGGGGCACCTCAATTGTGACCCTGATGTTGGGGTTTGGTATGCTGATGTCTATTAGCACCGAGAAAAAGCGTTCTGTTTAGGGTGGAGTAAATAGATCATGGTTTCTAGAATAGGTATGTTATGAGACGAATATTGACCGTTATTGCCGGGTTGCTGTTTTCGTTGTCAGCCAGTGCTGACTATTTACAGCATCCAGATGCCAAAGTTTTTGCGGACCGAATGGTGTCAGAACACGGGTTTGATCGTGCTGAGGTAGAGGCGCTTCTCGTCGAAGCAACCAAGAAGCAGACCATCATAGATGCCATGACACGCCCTGCGGAAAGGGTTAAGCCTTGGAAAGATTATCGGAAAATATTTATCCAGGAAAAGCGTATCGATCAGGGTGTTAACTTCTGGCTTGAAAATCGTGATGCACTTAAACGTGCATCCAAAGAATATGGCGTGGCACCGGAAGTCATTGTGGCCATTATTGGTGTGGAAACATTCTATGGGCGTATTAAAGGAAGTTATCGTGTCATCGATGCCTTGGCGACATTGTCGTTTGACTACCCAAAACGCAGTGCTTTCTTCACCAAGCAGCTCGAACAATTTTTACTGTTGGCTAGAGAGCAAAATCAGGCTCCATTAGACTTGATGGGATCCTACGCTGGGGCGATGGGTTATGGTCAGTTCATCCCAAGCAGTTATCGCAGTTATGCTGTGGACTTTGATGGCGATGGTTTTGCGGATATCTGGAATAACACCACGGATGCAATTGGTAGTGTGGCCAATTATTTTTCCAAGCACGGCTGGCAACTTGGCAAAGAGGTTGTGAGTCGAGCCCATGCCAAAGAGGGTTACGATACCACTTGGTTGAATCAACTTAAGCTGGAAAAGACACTCGATGAATTAGCCGTTATGGGCTTTACCCCAACCAAGCCTTTATCTGGTGATTTAAAAGCACTCCCAATGCTTTTATATGGTCAGCGAGGTGAAGAGTTCTGGCTGGGGCTAAATAATTTTTATGTGATTACCCGTTATAACCACAGTCGTCTCTATGCTATGGCGGCACATGACCTGAGCCAGCTTATCCTGGAGCGTGTGGGTGATGAGTTATCTGAGTAATGAGGGTATCTAGTATCCGTATTGTTCTGAATGGACTGTTATTGGTGTCAGCGCTACTGCTGCATGGTTGTGGTGGCAGTGGCAGTGGCAGTGGCAGTGGTAGTTCTAGTGGTGGAGGAGGCTATGGTTATGGTGATGGTCCTCCGCCCAAGGATATCGATGTCAGTAGCCTTCCGGATGCAGTGCCCAAGATAGAACCTATTACCAGGGCGGGCAACACGAGCCCCTATACGGTGCTGGGTAAGACCTACGAACTATTGCCTACCAGTCGTGGCTATAAAGAGCGTGGAGTAGCTTCTTGGTATGGTAATAAGTTTCATGGTCGTAAAACCTCTAATGGTGAAATCTATAGCATGTACGGTATGACGGCGGCCCATAAAACCCTGCCAATCCCCAGCTATGTTCGCGTGACTAATCTGGCAAATAATCGAAGTGTTATTGTACGAGTCAATGACCGTGGGCCTTTTCATGGGGCTAGGATCATCGACCTTTCTTACGCTGCGGCCAAGAAATTGGATTATTCAGCCAAGGGTACTGCTACCGTTGAAGTCGTAGCGATTGATCCCCGTGATTACCAAAAAAATACGGTAGAACAACCGCGTATCAATAAGGCGCCCATTAATGAAGCTCCAGTGGTCACCACAGGTAAGCAGCCAGCGGCCGGAAAGCCAGGTAATCAGTATCTTCAAGTAGGCGCATTTAGTAGTCAGGTTGCAGCAGATGATTTATCGGAACACCTTCAGGGAGTATCAGAATACCCCGTGGTGGTGCGTCAACTTCAAGAGCCTCAGCCTCTGTATAAAGTGTTGGTGGGGCCGGTGAATGATCAACTGAAATTATTCGATCTTCGTGATTTACTCAAGCAATCGGAGAATCTTAGCCCGTTTGTGGTCTATGAGTAACTTTACCTGAAAGGGTGGTAGGGGCATGTTAGAATTTGTCCCCATTTTAGTTGCTATTAGTTATTAATTCATCGTCATCAACTCATGAGAAAAATCGGTTTATTATGCTGAAAAAAATCCTTTCTGCTAGCGCACTGTTGATCCTGTTCATTGGAGCTACAGTGGCTCACGCCAAGGTTCTCATTCCAGCACCACCCCAACTGTCTGCCAGTGCCTGGATTCTGATGGATGCCAACACCGGAAAAGTTCTGGTTGAGCATAATGCTGACGAGCAGTTGCCGCCAGCAAGTCTCACCAAGATGATGACCAGCTATATTGTTGCCAGCGAGCTTCATAGCGGTAAAGTGGGTGAACAGGATCAAGTGCCTATTAGCGTGGCTGCCTGGAAGATGGGTGGTTCCAAAATGTTTGTCCGTGAAGGCACCAAGGTACCTTTGATGGATTTATTACGGGGTGTTGTTATCCAGTCGGGTAATGATGCTTCTGTGGCGTTGGCTGAATACTTGGCGGGTAGTGAAGGTGCATTTGCTGATGTGATGAACCAGCAAGCAGCATTATTGGGTATGGCGGGCACCAATTACCACAATGCCACCGGCTGGCCTGCAGAGGGCCACCTGACAACAGCGAGAGACCTGTCGTTATTAGCGAGTGCTTTGATTCAGGATTACCCGAAGCATTATGGTATCTATTCTGAAAAATATTTTGAATATAACAGTATCAACCAACCCAACCGCAACCGTTTATTGTGGCGGGATAGTTCTGTGGACGGCCTTAAAACAGGCCACACAGAAGCAGCTGGGTACTGTTTGGTCGCTTCAGCAGTACGTAAAGGAATGCGGCTTATCTCCGTGGTCATGGGTACCAGCAGTGATGAGGCCAGAGCGAGAGAAGCACAAAAATTATTGGCCTTCGGGTTTCGTTATTTTGAAACCGGGAAAATTTATTCTGCTGGGGATACTATTCAGGAAAATGTCCGGGTTTGGTACGGTGTTGAGAACAGTATTAACCTGATTGTCCCCGAGGATGTGTATGTGACTATTCCCCGTGGTGCAAAGGATGAGCTGGAGGCCAAAATTCTGGTGGATGAGACGATCGAAGCACCCCTGACTGAGAATCAGGAATTGGGCCGGTTGTCTGTGAGCTACGAGGGAGAACAGCTGCTTGATTTGCCATTGGTTGCTGATCACCCCATAGAAGAGGCTGGTTTTTTTGCTCGTCTGTGGGATGCTATATCAAAGTTTTTCTATGGTTTATTTAACTAATGACTGACCCAGAAGCCCCGAAAATTGAATTTCCCTGTGACTACCCTGTCAAGGTGTTGGGCAAAGCGGGGTCTGAATTACATGCTCTGGTGATAGAGGTCATGGAGTGCCATGCCCCTGGATTTGACCAAGCAAAAATTACCGTGAGGGACAGTCGCAACGGTACTTTTCAGGCTATTACCATCACCATTACGGCCACTGGCAAGAGTCAGTTGCAGGCGCTGTTTGATGACCTGAAGGTTAGCCCTCTAGTCAAAATGGTTCTCTAAGTTGTCAGTATGGGACAAGCCCCGGATCTACCATTAATTGTCCGTTATTTAGGGTGTCGTCAATACCTCGATACCTTTGAGGCCATGAAGGCCTTCACCGCCGAGCGAACTAAAGACACCCCTGACGAAATCTGGTTGCTGG
This sequence comes from Porticoccus sp., assembly GCA_036961395.1. Lineage (GTDB taxonomy): Bacteria > Pseudomonadota > Gammaproteobacteria > Pseudomonadales > Porticoccaceae > Porticoccus. The sequence continues at coordinate 17,268 of JBALVP010000006.1, read as the reverse complement.
AACATGAGCCCGTTTTTACTCAGGGGCAGGCCGGGAAAGAAGAATATATTCTGATGCCCGGTGATATTCCCGTGGTGAAGAGTGATCGTGGTGGTCATGTTACCTACCATGGCCCAGGCCAAATCACCGGTTACCTGTTAATAGACCTAAAGCGCCTGGGTTTGGGGGTGCGAGATCTCGTCACCTTGATTGAAGTGTCGCTGGTGGAAACGCTGGCTCACTGGGGTATTAAGGCCACTCCTCGCCCTGATGCTCCGGGTGTCTATGTAGTCAATGAAGGTGTGGACAGTCCCGAGATAGCCAAGGGGAGTAAAATAGCCTCTCTGGGGCTAAGAGTACGCCGTGGTTGCAGTTATCATGGCCTCAACTTTAACGTTGATATGGATCTCAGTCCCTGGTCGAGAATTAATCCTTGTGGGCTAGGGGTTAAGATGACCCAGATGAACGACCTGTTGGACACGCCAGTATCTTTGAATGAAGTGGCTGAGCACCTTGCCAATATCCTGACTAAACAGCTGGGGTATAATGATCATCGTGTTGAGGGTAACCGCCCACCTCTGTGCCCAAGATGACAGGCCATACAAACAGATTTAACTGACCTAGCGACATAGCAGACACGAATACATGACAGACTCCAATACCATTCCTCCAAAGCGTACTCGCCGTATCAAGCAGGGTGAAAAACTGCGTAGTGCTGACAAAGTGGAGCGTATCCCGGTAAAAGTAATTCCAACAAAGGATATTCAACGCAAACCTGACTGGATGCGGATTCGTATCTCATCCTCACCCAAGGTCCAGGAAATCAAAGATATTCTGCGTAAGAATAAATTGTCTACAGTCTGTGAAGAAGCCGCCTGTCCTAATCTCAGCGAGTGTTTCAGCCACGGTACGGCGACCTTTATGATCATGGGTGAAATCTGTACCCGTCGCTGTCCCTTCTGCGATGTCGGCCATGGCAAGCCAAATCCTTTGGATACGGAGGAGCCTAAAAGTTTGGCGAAGGCTATTCATGAAATGCAGTTGCACTATGTGGTGATTACGTCAGTAGATCGTGATGATTTGCGTGATGGTGGTGCACAGCACTTTGCAGACTGCATTCGTGAATCCAAGATGCTCAGCCCCAATCTACAGGTTGAGATACTGGTGCCAGACTTTCGTGGCCGCATGGAACGAGCATTAGATATTCTTACTGAAACACCCCCCGATGTGTTTAACCACAATATGGAAACTATTCTGCGTTTGTACCGAAAGGCTCGCCCTGGGGCAAACTACCAGTGGTCACTCAAATTGTTACAGGAATACAAACGCCGCAACCCCAATGTGCAGACCAAGTCTGGCTTGATGGTTGGGCTGGGTGAAACCAAAGACGAGCTGCTGCGTACGCTCGACGACCTTCGTGAGCATGATGTGGATATGATTACTGTAGGGCAGTACCTTCAGCCCTCCAAAAACCATCTGCCCGTAGATCGTTTTGTACACCCCGATGAATTTTCCGAGTACGCCGAGTACGGCCACAGTATTGGGTTTTCTCAGGTGGCTTCCGGGCCATTGGTTCGCTCTTCTTACCATGCGGATAAACAGGCCATGGGCGAGGAAATAAAATAGTTGAGGGCGCCTACTGGGACTACTTCCAGGGACTAAAAATGCAAGATGCTAGGCTTCTTGATATTCACAATGCGACTGTTTATCGCGAGACTAAAAAAGTATTTGATGGCTTTTCTCTCTCGGTAGAGCAGGGGCAAAGTACGGCCATTATTGGTCCAAACGGTGCCGGTAAAAGCACTTTGTTGAAGCTGTTGTCCCGAGAGTTGTATCCAGTCGTTCGTGATGATTCTTATGTGAGAATATTGGGCCAAGATCGGCCGATACTCTGGGAGCTCAGGAAAAAAATAGGGCTTGTATCCGCGGATTTACAACAGGGGTTTGTTCCCGAGGTTAGCGGATTGGGGGTGGTGGTTTCCGGGCTTCACAACTCTATTGGGCTATTTCATTATCAGGATGTCACCGAGCCACAGCTGGTCCGTGGGCATGAAGTCCTTCAAGAATTGGGCATTGAGGACCTGGCTAACCGACGTTACAGGCAAATGTCTACAGGACAGCAACGTCGCTGCCTGTTGGGGCGTGCATTGATTCATGACCCAGACCATCTTATTCTTGATGAGCCTACCAGCGGCCTCGATCTGAATGCGACTTACCACTACCTGAACACTATTCGTCAGTTATTACAGCAGGACAAAACCATTTTGCTGGCAACCCATCATATTCACGAAATCCCCCCTGAAATTCAGCGAGTGGTGTTGATGGATGGTGGGCGTGTGGTGGCCGATGGTCACAAGGATGAATTGCTCACAGATCAGTGGATGTCACGACTTTTTGATATACCCCTAAAGGTCACCACCTCTAATGGTTTCTATCAGGTCTTGCCAGCGTAAGGCCGGCATACCATAATTCGCCTTTTTTCCGATCAGGACTTAATCAGCAATGAAAATCGAAAAGAATAGTGTGGTTACTTTTCACTACCAAATGCAGGATGAACATGGTGAAGTACTGGAAAGTACCAAAGGTGATGATCCTGCGGTTTTTCTGCACAGTAATATGCAAATGATTCCGAGTCTGGAACTATCAATGGTCAGCAAGGAGCCAGGAGATACCTATAGTATTACCCTGCCCCCAGAACTTGCCTATGGGGTTCTCCGTGAAAATAGCGATATTAGAGTGCCTGCCAAGCATGTATTGACGGAAGGTAAGCTGGAGCCGGGTATGGTGGTTTCAATTCAAACGAAAGAGGGTGTTCGCCCGGTCAAACTCGTTAAAGTGGGCAAGTTCAATGTAGATATTGATACCAATCACCCGCTGGCTGGAAAAACACTGACATTTGATGTCGAAATTGTCGATGTACGCGAAGCTACGTCAGAAGAACTAAGCCATGGGCATGTTCATGGTGTGGGTGGGCACCAGCACTAAACACGGCGAAAAAAAGCGTCAACCTATCAATATAAAAACAGAATTAAAATCAGCCTGCATTCCTTCGTAGAGATCACGACGGCGTGTAGGTGAATAGATTTTTTTAGTCTTAATATTCGAAAGGCCTAGCGCCCAAATCCGTGACTAATAAAACTGCAGCAAAATACCGAGAGTGACGGTATCCGTATCATTTCCAGCATAGCCGCTGGCATTGGTGTCACCGCTGACATAATTCAGGTTTACACTGGCCTTATTGTTTACAATTACATAGTTCAGGCCCCATTCCATAGAATCACTGCTATTGGCATCACTCGGGTTATTTTTCGTATAGCGGAGATAGGGTTGGAGCTTCCCTGGTCCAATGGCCGCTTGAAATAGGTAGCCCGCTGTAGCGTAATGAGAATTACCATCGAAAAGACAAAAGCACTTATCGTCACTAGTTGGCGGTGGTGATACCGGGGTGAAATCTGCGTCTATTTCCTTGTACCCTCCCTCAAAGGTAAATACTCCGCCATTGGATAACACTCTTTCAGAAAAGATATCAAAGGCATAAGCGGAGAAGTCCCCGGATTCAGCTTTACTTCCGGTGCCATCAGACTGGGATTGAAGTACTATCGCTGCCGTTAAAATATTGCCCTGTGTGCCGTAATAGGTGCCGTGGGTGTAGTAACCGGAATAGGATTCAACATTCAGGAAGTTGTATGCCAGCCGCCCGGCATAAAGTAAGTGATCAGAATCATTACCGTAATCATCCTCTAGTCCCTCAAAAGCACCCAGCTGATATTGGAATTTTCCGGTGGTTCCCCAGAGAACGCCACCTTCGCTTCGCCCGAGCTGGCCGGCGGGACCATCATAATCTGCGGAAAACAATGGTTGTCGATACTGGTTCCAACTCATGCCGGCATAGGGGCCATTTAGGCCGGGGCGATCAGATGGAACCAGAGTGCGGCCCACCCAGAGATTAACGGCGGGGCTGAATTCAAAACGCAAGAGGGCGTCAATGGTCATCATGGAGTCTCCCTCATACTTCTCTGTATTAATATTAAATTTTAAGTATTCGTGGAGCTGACCAGAGATATAGAAACGCTGGCTGTTAATGGAAAATTCAGAGCTGTCATCGGTATCACTATTTCGTGATGCCATTTGCAAGCGAAGCCCTGCGCCTACCGTTAACCACAGCGTGTCATCATGCTCAAATTTGAGCCCGTTCAGGGGCAGGTCTGCCATTGCGGGTATGGTGAGAAAGGCTAAACATAGAACCAGTGTTCTGACTAAATAGGTTGACAGCTTTTTTGGTGATAAAGACTGCGCACTAATACACATTGCACTCATTCTATATCCTTTTTTAAGGGGAACATTTTATTGTTGCACGCCAGTATATAGAGGGGGTGTCACAGATAATAGTAGCTGTAGGTAGTGGGCCGAATAGGCAAAAAGTTATCGTTATTGCTTTATTTTTGCTTGGCCCCAGACATTGTGGTTAACCGGGTTTTGTTCAGGAGCTTGTTCAGGAGCTTGTTCAGGAGCTTGTTCAGGAGCTTGTTCAGGGGTTTGTTTCACAGGCGCATAAACCCTGATCAAAAAATCTACCTCAGTGTTCAGGCTTTCCGCTTCATCGAGCTTGAGTTTGGCTGCACGATCACCTTTCCAGTAATAAGGCGTCATTGACAACAGCTGCTTAACGGTACTATTGCCCTGAATCTCCAGTTGATAGCTAACCTGCTGTTCATCGAGTAGCTCAAAGCCTTTTGGCTGGTCGGGTGGTGAGTGTTCTTGAGCTTCTTTATAAAGTAGCGCCTTGAGTGAAAATAAATGCTGTGGCCCCGGTGAGACAACTACCAGAACCCCTTCAGGCCTTAGAGTACGTATTACTTCTTCGTTATCACCCGGTGCAAATACCCGCAGCAGCACATCTACGGAGGCGGATAATACGGGAAGTTTGAAGCTGCTGGCCACGGCAAAGCTGCCCTCTTTGAGTTGTCGGCTGGCAAGTTTTGTGGCATCGCGAGAGATATCAATACCAAACAACTGGAGGTCATTTCGTTGCTCAAACAATTGTTGCAAGTAGTAACCTTCACCGCAGCCACTATCAAGAATATTGGCCTCCAGCTTGAGGTGTTGACTAAGTACCTTGGTGAGCTTGTCTGCCAAGGGCTGGTAATGTCCAGCGGACAAAAAAGCCCGCCGACTGGTGGTCATTGTCTTGGTGTCGCCAGGGTCAGGCGAATTTTTTTGATGGGCTAGTAGTAGGTTGATATAGCCCTCTTTTGCTCTATCAAAACTATGATTGTTTTCACAGCGCCACTCTTTTGAGGCCGATGATGGCTCAGTTTGTTCTTGTGAGAAAAGCAGAGGCATCTGACAGACAGGGCAGGCCCAGATAGAGGTATGGCTTTTGGTAGTCATAAGCTATGGTTATCCTGACAATGCTAACTTTGGGTAGTTTATCCCCCGTGAACGCCCTAAAATACGCCCCGTTTTAAAGCATCACGGAGAGCATCAATTGGCAGCACCTGACTTCATCCCCGGCCAACGTTGGATTAGTAACACAGAGTCTGAGCTTGGACTGGGTATTGTGGTGGAATACGCCAATCGGCGGGTAACCCTAAGCTTTCCTGCCGCCAGTGAACAGCGTACCTATGCATCAGACAGCGCACCACTAAGTCGAGTGGAATATCCGGTGGGTGAGTGTATCACCAGTGCGGATGGCGAGCAGCTTAACGTGACAGAGCTCCGGGAGCGAGCCGGTTGCATTCTCTATCTTGGTAAAAATAATCACGGCGATACTGTCGAGCTGGAAGAGATTGATCTCGATAGCTTTGTTCGGTTCAGCAAACCCCAAGATCGAATGTTTGCTGGCCAGATTGAGAAAAGCCGTAGTTTTGAGCTCCGGGTAGACACGCTGGAACATCGCCACCGTCATCAGCAATCCGATGCGTTTGGGTTGCTTGGTGGTCGAGTGCAGTTATTACCTCATCAGTTGTACATCGCCAACCAGGTAGGACAGCGCCATGCGCCGCGGGTGTTGTTGGCCGATGAGGTGGGGTTGGGTAAAACTATTGAAGCCGGACTGGTATTGCATCAGCAGCTGATTAGTGGGCGTGCCAACCGTGCATTAATAGTGGTGCCTGATAGCCTGGTTCACCAATGGTTGGTAGAAATGCTACGCCGGTTTAATCTGCGGTTTACCATTTTGGATGAGGCGCGCTGCCGGGCTTTAGAAGAAGTCGACACGGATGATGATTTATTTGATTTGGATGATGCCTCAGGTGAGTCCACAAGTGGGTCGGAAGAGCTATCGCCGGAAATAGATAATCCCTTTGAAACCGCTCAGTTGGTGTTGTGTAGCCTGTCGTTTTTGACAGAGCATGCAGAGCGTCACGCGCAAGCTCTGGACGCGTCATGGGATTTAATGATTGTCGATGAGGCGCACCACTTAACCTGGAGTGAGCAGCAGGTTAGTCCTGAATATACTTGTATTGAAGCGTTGTCTCAGAAAATTCCTGGGTTGTTATTGCTCACAGCAACGCCTGAACAGCTGGGTGTCGAAGGGCATTTTGCCAGGTTGCGTTTGCTGGATTCGGATCGTTATTTCGACTTGCAGAAATTCAGCGAAGAAGAGAGTTGCTATCGTCCGGTGAGTGACTTGGTGCAACAATTGTTGGCCGATGATGCCGTCGAGCAGTTACAAGATAATCAAGAACTGAAAACACAGCTGACAGAATATCTAGGTGAGCAAACAGCAACAGAGCTAACGTCTAGTCCTGAGGCAGAGGCTGATCATGGCCAACAAGAAGTTCAGCAGGCAATTGATGATGCGATCGACAGCCTTCTTGACCGTCATGGTACAGGTCGTGTGCTGTTCCGTAATACCCGCGATACAGTCGATGGTTTTCGTGAGCGACACTTAAATGCTCATCCATTGGAAGCTCCGGCGCAGTTTGTTGAAGCCAGTTCCAGTGCCACGCTTGAAGAATTATTGCACCCTGAGTTATTGCTCTCTCACTCTGTATTAGGAGATGAGGTTTGGCCGATCTCCGATCCCAGAGTGGCCTGGTTGGCCGAGTGGCTGGCAGAAAACAGGGATGAAAAGGTACTGGTGATTTGTGCCCGTGCCAGTACCGCTCAAAGCCTGGAAGGGTATTTGCGGTTACGCAAAGGGGTTCAATCTGCGGTATTCCACGAAGGGCTGGGTTTAGTGGCACGAGATCGTGCGGCGGCCTATTTTGCGGATGAAGATGAGCGTGCTCAGGTGTTGGTCTGTTCAGAAATTGGCAGTGAAGGTCGGAACTTCCAGTTTGCCCGGCACCTCGTATTATTTGATTTACCCTTAAATCCAGATTTGCTGGAACAGCGGATTGGCCGATTGGACCGTATTGGTCAGCGCCACGATGTACAAATTCATGTGCCGTACTACTCCGTTGGTCTTGGAAATGAAGGGATGCTGAGCGAAGGGAAGCAGAATGCACAGGAGGTACTGCTCAACTGGTATCACCGTGGGCTTAATGCGTTTGAGCGAGTTTGTCCTATTGGGCAGGCAATGTATCAACAGTTTGAAGAACCCTTACGTCATTGCTTAACCTCGGGTTGTGAGGATGAGCTGGAGCTACTGATTGGACAAACACATTTGGCCACAGAAAAGACACTCCAACATTTACACGAGGGCCGAGATCGTCTGTTGGAGCTGAATTCCTGTCATACCCGTCGGGCTGATGAGGTAGTCGATGCGCTGTTAGCGGCGACTCAGATGCGAGAATTAGCAGAATACATGGACCGTCTGTTTGATCAGTTTGGTGTCGAACAAGAATTTCACAGTGCCGACAGTATCGTGTTGCACCCCGGCGATCATATGATTTGTCATAGCTTTCCCGGCTTACCCAGTGATGGTATGACAGGCACCTATCATAGAACCAAGGCGCTCAGTCGTGAAGACATGCAGTTTCTGACCTGGGAACACCCCATGGTCAGTGGTGCTATTGATATGGTGCTGGAAGGTGACTTTGGTAATACCGCGCTGTGTACCATCAAACTACCACCGTTAAAGCCCGGCACGCTGTTACTGGAAACCATCTATACATTGCACTGCCCGGCCCCCAAGCATCTACAATTGCACCGCTACCTTCATCAGCCAATGGTGCGGATTGTGGTCGATATCAAAAACAAGGACTTGAGTAAGGTGCTCACCTTTGAGCGACTCAGTAGTTTGGCAAAGTCGGTCAAAAGGCGAACCGGGGTTGATTTGGTGCGCCATGCCCGGCCTGAAATAACCCAGATGATTGCGCAAACTGACAAGATTTCAGGTGCGAAGCAGGAAGAGATGATTTCAGTTGCCATGGAACAAATGACCCATGAGCAGCAGGTCGAGCTCAATCGCCTTACCGCATTGGCAGAGGTGAATCCAAATATCCGGCAGGATGAAATAGAACACTTGAAATCGAATACCGAGTTATTGGCTCATTATTTACAGAGTGCTCAGTTAAAATTAGATTCACTGCGAGTGATTATCACCGTATAAAACAGGAATTTGTTTAATAATTGGCATAGTTTAAATAAGGTTTTCGATGAAAATTACACATAATTCCGTGGTGAAATTCCACTATCGTCTACGAGATGAATCCGGTGTGGAATTGGAACATTCTCTCGATGGAGAGCCTAATATTTACATGCACGGCCATCGTAGTATTACCTCCGGCCTTGAAGAGACACTAACGGACAAAGAGGTCGGTGATGTGTTTAGTGTGACCCTTCCGCCCAAAAAAGGGTTTGGTCTCCGTGAGGCGGGAAGAGAGCAGCGAGTGCCCATCAAGCATTTACTGGGAAAGGTTAAACCAAAAGCAGGTATGGTAGTGTCTGTTCAGACAGAGTCTGGTCCTCGCCAAGCTGTGGTGATGAAGGTCGGGAAATTCAATGTGGATTTAGATACCAACCACCCGCTGGCCGGTAAAACGGTTACCTTTGATATTGAAGTTATTGATGTTCGTGAAGCAACGTCAGAAGAAATTGAGCATGGTCATCCTCACGGGGATGGTGGTTGCCAACACTAATTTAAAATAGGGGAAACACCGGTGCCAAAGGCAAATGAATTAAAAAAAGGGATGGTTGTTGAGATCAATGGCGCACCTCACTCGGTGAAACAGCTAGAGGCGAAAAGCCCTTCTTCTCGTGGTGCATCCACGCTGTACAAAGTTCGTTTTACCAACCTGAAAACAGGTCAGAAGTTGGACGAATCCTATAAAGGGGACGACCTTCTCAAAGATGCCGACTGTGTCCGTATACCGTTGCAGTATTCCTATCTGGACGGTGACACCTACATGTTCATGAATTCAGAAGACTACAGCCAACACGGCTTGAACGCCGATGAGATTGAAGACCAGCTTGGTTATATCACTGAAGGGTTGGCAGATATCGTAGGCTTGGTGGTAGATGGCGCTTTGTTGGGTATTGAGCTGCCTCAATCCATTATTGTGGAGGTGGTAGATACTTCTCCTAGTATTAAGGGTGCTACCGCTGCTGGGCGAAGCAAGCCAGCAACCCTATCTACAGGGCTCGAGATTCAAGTACCAGAATACCTAGAGACAGGGGGAATGGTGAAGGTGAATACTGTGACAGGGAAATTTATGTCAAGAGCCTGATAAAGCCCTGAATAACTACAGCTATATATTTTAAAGGGGGCATTAAGCCCCCTTTTTCATGTGCACACTTTATTGCGGCCTGACTCTTTTGCTTCATAGAGTGCTCTGTCGGCTTTTTCGGTAAATTCGATTCATTCTGACTGGTTGTCAGGAATCAGGGTAACGGTACCGATGCTAATAGTGACGTATTGGGAGGTGTCAGATGTTTCATGAGGAATACGCAAGTTCTCAATACTGAGTCTACAGTTCTCGGCGGGAGTACTAATATTGTTGGTGTTGGGCAAAATGATCACAAATTTTTCACCACCATATCGCGCCATCAGATCGTCCGGTCTATAAAGTGATTTTTCTAAGGAGGACGCAGCAGTTATTAAACAGTTGTCACCCGCAACATGCCCGTATTGATCGTTAAATAGTTTAAAGTGATCAATGTCGATCATCATCACTTTTCATAGGTTTCTCACTCAGAATGAAGAACCTTGGGTATCCATGAGAGGGCTTGCATATGCGGGTGCCTAGCAAGAATAGCCTGTGTTAATTTATTGAACTCTAAGGAGGTCACATTATCCGAGCTTTCAAGCAGACCTTTGATAGAAAATAAAACCTCCAGATGAATAAACAGCTCTCTTTCGAGCGCGGCGACTTCGTCATCAGTGTCATTTCTAACGTCCAGTGCAATGATTTTTGTTTCTTCTTCGTAGAAACTCCAGCCAAGAAAGGTGGAGAAGGCTATGCCGGTGAGAGCGAGAAAGATGAGCTTGTAGTGTAGCTAGAAAAAGTATTCATGATCTATTAACCCGCCTTTATTTATCTTGGCAGAATGTGGGAAAAGTCTGCCGTTATCTGCTTATTTTCGGGTGGCTAGAGTGATAATTTACAGGGGCCGCCTGTAAATGAAAATGATTTCTATTCTTACTTGATGGCTGTTCCCCGGCATAATCTGTGCGTTAGGCCTGCATAATACGGATCAATGGGTAGCGTTAACCTTAACCCTATCTTTACCTAAAAATTCCGGGGCCTGAACCGAAAGCACTTTTAGCGGGATCGATGATGTCACCGTCACTGCGTGGGGTGTGCCTTCTGGCACATTAATATAATCCCCGGGCCCAATATCAAAACTTTTATAGGCTAGCTGGAAGGTCCCTGAGCCTTCTAACACATAGAGTGTTTCTGTGTGTGCCAAATGCTTGTGAAGAGGCACCTGCTGCTTCACAAAGATAATAAAATCGGTTGAGTGGGCATCACTGGCAATTTTTACCACATGGATATTCTCAAGGTCTGCAGGTGGAGTTATTGCAGATAAAATCAGCTTGCCAGCACTTGCTTGAGACAGGAAAAACAAAGTGGATAAAAATAATGTCAGTTTGATTTTCATTGTGGGCCTAGTGGGTAGTGGTTAACTAGTCGTCTTGGTAACACTAATTTTTATATCAGTAGTAAGCAGTTTTTGGAGCAGTAATACAAAGATCGTATAGCCCATTCTATTCTTCGAAATCAATGATAAACCCCTTTCCCTTCTGTTTGGCGCGATACATAGCAGTATCGGCATCACTAATTGCAGTTCTAGCATCTAGTTGAGATGAGCCCAAAAGGCGGAGGCCAATAGAGACGCCAACTAATAATTTTGAACCTTTGAATTCAATAGGTTTATTTAATTCTTGTTGCAATCTTTTGGCGAACTGTAAGGCTTTTGTGTGTGCGGTTTGTTTGTTAATGTCGAGCTGGGGTAGCAATACAATAAATTCATCTCCGCCTAGGCGACAAGCAACATCGTCAACCCGTTTTATTAAGTTTATGCGTCTAGAAATTTCAATAAGTACGGCATCTCCAGCCTCGTGTCCTTTGGTGTCGTTAACTACCTTAAAGTCATCTAAGTCCAGCAGCAGGATTGCCCCGTGAATTTTATGCCGATTAAAACTGGCAACAGTTCTCTCCAAATATTCTGATAATAAACGACGATTTGCTAATTTTGTTAACGGGTCGTGAAAGGCCATATAGGTTATTTGGGAGAGTGCCTCATTCCAAGCGACGACATATGGCTTAATAACCCAAATAAATATCATGGGGGAGGAGAGCGCCACCAGTAAGACAGTGTCCAATAAGGCTTCTGTGAAAGGTTTCAGTTCATAAGTGACATTCGTTAAAAGCAGCATAATCAATAATTCGACTGATGCGACAATGGCAGTAATACGCGTAACAACTTGAATTATAGAAGGAGGCTTCATAGGTTGAAAATTCCCAGCATATTAATAATGAACTTATTTGTATTCTGACTTACCGCCGAGCCCATTATCCTCCTATACTCAATAGATGTAATTGTTGGGGCTTACGATCATAGTACATCAACCTTATTATGATCTATTTCTTGAGGATGAGAAGCAGCAAAACGTATAGGGTAGCCAGCCCTGAGTTTACGGAAAAAGTCCAGTGCTATTCTACATGATACATTGTGGGTGCTGGTGCTAGTAGCTTTCAGTGCATTTCAGACCCTTCGGTGATCTAGCGCAATATCATTCAGGGGTGGCTATAGTAAGTTCGTGATTGGGAGTTTGTAAATTAGAACACAGTTAGGTTAATTGTAATGAATAGTAGTGACAATGCTGAGGATAAACGCAAGTTTAGTGGTAACCGGGTTCTGGCGGAGTGCGAGGTAGTTCTGCCGAGAACTGATCCATTTTCTCATTATGACAATGTGAAAAAAGGCTATATGGTATTGAATATCCGTGGTGGATGTCTGTATCTTTCCGAACACTTTACCGAAGACAATATAGTCAAGATCTTTCCCAATGGGGAGTCAACAGTGTTCGAAAAAATTACCCTGACGGCTGGCAACAAGCCCAAAATCATTATCGAAAATATCAAGGCATCGTTAATCCGTTTGAGGCAAGAGGAAAACCGAGAAGGTATAGTGTTTCGCTTTGTAGATATCTCGGAAGAGCATCTGGATATATTGGACAATTTACAATACAAACTGCCCGCCATTGGTTCCAATGAAGAAACCTCCGTGCCCTTTGATGAGGTCATTGTCTTGGATAGAGACCACAATTTTGAGTTGATGTAATGGTAAAATATGTTGTGTTTATTGTGCGACCGGCACTCATCCAATAATTGAACTCAGACCCCTACCGGTCTTCTCCTCTAGTGTAAATAGTGGAGCTGGTAAGTCGTCGAATTTACACGGTTCACGAAGTCGTGATGTTATTTGTTATATAAAAAATATTCACAATAAGTAACGAGTTTATCGCTATCTAGGCGGTAAAGGTCTAAGAAGTGATTTAATCAGCTGTCACGAGAAGTGAAGGCGGCTTTTTTATCGAGAGAGATGGTATGAACGAAGAACAGGAAAGAAGTACAGAAGATAGAGTCGGTGCTTACCTATCCGTGATGGTAAAAACTGACAGCTCGGACTTATTTATGCATACCGGAGCCAAACCCACAATCAAGGGGGGGTATGGTTTTAAGACTCTCGATGAGAAGTTAAAGTCTGGTGAGACTGAAGTTATTTTGAGGTCAATGCTCAGCGATAATAAAATGGCTGAATTTGAGGAATCTGGAGATATAGACTATTCATTTTCAATCAGTGGTGTTGGGCGCTTCCGTGGCAACGCCTTTCGTCAGCGAGGTGATGTGTCCATCGTGATGCGGCATGTGATCGCAGATATTCCCACCATTGATGGACTGGGGCTTCCCGTGATTCTTAAATCTCTGGTGGAACAAAAATATGGGATGGTCGTCGTATCAGGTTCCACTGGCTCGGGTAAGTCAACCACGTTGGCGGCCATGATTGATTATCGAAATACGCATCAAGCAGGCCATCTGATTACACTCGAAGACCCGATCGAGTTTATACACAGGCACAAAAAATCTTTGGTGGCACAACGTGAAATTGGTACTGATACAATCAGCTTTGAGTCAGGTATGCGCGCGGCGATGCGTGAGGCGCCTAATGTTATCCTGATGGGTGAAGTTCGTGACTTTGTCACCATGGAGTACGCGGTAAAATTTGCCAACACTGGTCACCTGTGTCTCTCCACCATTCATGCCAATACTGCGGTTTCTTCGCTTGAGCGAATGCTGGGATTTTTTCATTCGGATGTGCAGGATCAGGAAGCAAAGCGCATAGCTCAGAACCTTCGGGCGATCATCTGTCAGCGGTTGGTGCCAAAAATCGGGGGTGGCAAGGTGGCGGCTATTGAGATCCTGGTTAACACCACACGGATGACAGACTTGATTGCCGCTAGGGATTACCTCGCTATTAAGGATGCTATAGATAAGGGAAAGAATTATGGTATGCAGACCTTTGATCAGGCGCTTTGTCAGCTATATGAGGATGGTGTCATCGATGAGACTAACGCCATAGAGCATTCTGATTCAAAAACCCGGGTCTCTCAATTTATTCGATTCGAGTCCACAAGAAGTAAAGGTGTAGCGGAATCAAACGATTTGAAGTTGGAAGATATTAACGATGATTCGCCTACTTGGGGCGGAGGCGATACGTTCTAATAAATTTCTCATGTTGGGTGAGTTCTGCCTGGCAGGAGTTTTATGCAGCTAGCCCGCAGAAAAAGATGGGTTCGCTAGTTGTAGTTAGTGGAGTGGGTTCAGTTCTGGCTGTACACATTCTGAATTATGTTTTGATGTTTCCGTTGTTGCGTCAATTGGCTCCCATATTGTGAGGACGGGAAGATTATAAGTGTTAGTTGTGGTGTTAATACTTGGGGTAATGAGCCTGCTATTGTGGTTCAGCATGAAGAATATCTAAGGCTTAGTAAAAAGCACCGGATTCCTTTAAAGATGAGGGCAATAGAATGCTTTCGGTTTTGGGCTGCCTGAAGAAGGCGCGATGAAAGCGATTTCTTGGTTTGATGCATGATTAATAGGCTGGTTAGCAGTATAGATTGTTTACCATAAAGGCATAGATAATCATGATCGAAAGTACTTATTCCTCAACCCAGACCTTCCGAAGTGGCTCCCCAAAATCATCGTAAATAATTTTTTCTCTACGCCGTTTTTCGGCGGGTTTTTTTACCGCGGTATTTTTCTGGCTTCGCAAATCCAGTGCGGCGACAACCTCAGGGATGGGGGTGCGGTTGGTTTTGGGGCCATCGAAGAGAGGGGTTTGAAGACTTTCTTGAGGATTGTCTCGGCCACTGAGGCCGCGGGGAACCTTATTTATCTCACCACCTTGACGGGTGTAGTCATCAATCTGTGTTTGCAGTTCGATGCGTAAATCAGCTTTGGTGGGAAATTTTTTCACAGTACTCACAGTATTTAGCCAGTCCTCAACCGATCAAGTATACCACTGGTTCGGCGTCTGTCAGATTTAGCTGTTCTACCAGCGTTCCCATACGGGTGGGCAGTCTGCTGGGTACTCTGAGTATTGACCTAATTCAGCCCATTGTTGGTTCGGCTGGTGGAAGTCTGATCCACAGGAGCCCAGTAACTGTTTCTCGCGACAGATACTGGCCAAGTCCTGTGTGACGGAAGAAATTTGTTTGCCTGATACGACTTCCATACCCTGACCCCCAGCCTCAATGAGGTCATCCAGTAGCCGCTTTAATTTGGTGCGGGTGAGTTTGTACTTGGTGGGGTGAGCCAATACGGCAGTGCCGCCAGCGTCTCGGATCCATTGTATGACTTGGGGTAGGTCGGCCCACAGTTGTTTAATGTCGCCTGGTTTTCCGGGGCCAAGGTATTTTTTAAAGGCTTGTTTCATGTTGCTGACCACGCCGGTATTCACCAAGTGTTGGGCAAAGTGTGGGCGGCCTACATTGTCGTTGTGGGCAATGGCGGTTGCTCCGGCCAGCGCACCCTGAAACCCCAGTTGGTGAAGTTTTTTGGCAATCAATACGGCACGATCTTTTCTGGCCTGATGTTGAAAGGCAACACCTGCTTGTAAAGCAACACTCTCCAGTTGAAGATTCAGGCCAAGAATATGAATGTTGATATTCTGCCACTGGGTGGAAAACTCAATGCCGGGAATAATCTTAATGGGTTGTTGGTCCAGAGGGCCGAGCTGTTGGTAGGCGCTGATAGTATCGTGATCGGTAATCGACAATACATCCACGCCCATGTCGGCAGCACGATTAACCAGATCTACTGGTGAGAGCGCTCCATCGGAACAGGTGGTGTGGCAGTGCAGGTCATATTTTAGGGGGCGATTCATAGAGGCAATTATAGCGGTTACAGGTTTGCAGCTATACTGCTCTGATGAATTATGTTGATCCCATCTGTGAGCCCAAGCGAAGTGAAGTCATTGAGCAGACCAAGTATTTTATTCAGCTCGGTACGGAGTTGTTCGACCAGCATTTTGCATTAGTACCCGTGGCCTTTGATCTTCGTGGTCGTGTGGCGGGTATGTATAAGGTGACGGGTAAGAAAAAAGGTTGGGGCTTGGGAAAGAGGCAGGCGCAATATCGGCAGATTCGTTACAACCCCTGGATTTTTGCCAAATACTATGAGGAAAGCTTGAGGGTAACGGTGCCTCACGAAGTGGCGCACTATTTAGTAGATTGCCTCTATGGTTTGAAAAAGAGTGGCTTGCGCCGGGTTAGACCCCATGGCCCTGAGTGGAAGGCGGTGATGGATGCCTTTGGTGTGGATAACAGTGTAACCGCCAAGTTCGACCTTTCTGGGATTCCTACCAGGCAGCATCAGCAATTCGACTACCGCTGTAATTGTAAGACTCACCAGCTGGGCATCCGTCGTCATAATAAAATGTTGCGTGGCCAAGCTAGCTATCTCTGCCGGTATTGTGGGGTTACTCTGGCTCAAGCTGAGGTGGCTATATGAGTAAGGTCGCCGTATGACAAATCAGAATGTAACGCCGTGGTTTGTTTATATGATTCAAGGCAGCGATGGCTCCCTCTATACCGGTATCACTACTGACGTAGAGCGTCGTTTTCAAGAGCACTTGAGTGGTAAGAAGGGTGCGAAGTACTTTCAGGGCAGGCGGCCTGAAAAAGTGGTGTATGTGGAGAATGGCCATGATCGCAGTAGTGCCTCAAAGCGAGAAGCGGCGATAAAGCGGCTGAGGCGCGAGCAGAAGCTGGAATTAGTTTCTGGAAAGCACATTGAAAAAATTGAGGCAAAGCAGGATGAACATAAGCCACAACTCTGATGAGCAGGCATTTGTTATGGCTCTGGGAAACACTCAGGCTGTTCTGAAATACAGCCTATTACCTGCGAGCGCTGGAGGGGATAGTGGCGTGGACTTTACCCGAACTTATGTTCCATCGGAATTCCGTGGACAAGGATATGCGGAAGCGCTGGTTAAGCATGGGTTGAACTGGGCAAATCAGCAGGGACTTAAGGTGCAAGCCTCCTGCTGGTATGTGAGAGATTTTCTTTAGAGATGTTGTCTGTAAATGCCTTTATTGTAAGTGCCTTTATCCATAGGTGTCGTTATCCATAGGTACAGAGATAGGCTGTATCCACGGCCACTTTTAACTGAAAGGGTTCATCGGTTTCAGCAACAAAGCTATCGCCCTGACTATAGGTATTCCAATCACTACTGCCCGTGAGTTTTACCCTTAAGGTACCACTGACGACCGTCATGACTTCTTTTTCACTGGGGCAAAACTCATACTCACCGGGTGCCATAACACCCACAGTGGCAGGTAGTGTTTCAGTCTGAAAACTAATCGATGCAACGTTTCCGTCAAAGTATTCG
>JBALVP010000069.1:0-8511 GCA_036961395.1 Porticoccus sp. | reverse complement strand
GACCTGCTCTCAGGGTGATACGTGCCAGTGGAGAAGAGCAGGGTTTACACAACGACAAGTTGATGAAGATTGATCAGGCCAGTGATGGCGGTTGTGTGTGGCTGGCGGCGCCAAATGGCGCCGCCGCAGATTAGTTTTAGGTTTTTCTCTAAGTACCCGTGTGGTTAGAGAACGTACTTAACACACAAAACGCCAACAGTAGAAAGAACGATAGTATAGGGCAGTGCCATAAGTACCATTCGTCCATAGGATAAGCGGATTAGCGGTGCTAGTGCTGAGGTCAACAGGAATAAGAAAGCCGCCTGACCATTTGGTGTTGCAACACTGGGAAGGTTAGTACCTGTATTGATAGCAACCGTCAGCAAATCGAAATGCTCTCTACTAATTTTGCCTGCATCAAGTACTGCTTTGACTTCGTTAATGTATACCGTCGCTACAAACACATTATCGCTGATCGCTGACAGTACACCATTGGCGATAAAGAACATCACTGGCTGAACACTCTGGTCCATGGCGAGCACTGCTGCGATAACCGGAGAGAACAGGTGCTGCTCATGAATAACGCCTACGATAGCGAAGAAAACAACCAGTAATGCTGTGAAGGGCAGGGCCTCTTCAAAGGCGTGACCAATTTGGTGTTCTTCGGTGATACCGTTAAATGCGGTCAGCAAGACAATAACGGCAAGCCCGATCAACCCGACAGGTGCTAGGTGGAATGCCAAACCAAGAATCAGGAAAACAGCCACCAATGCCTGGACAATCAGTGAAACCCGGTGCTTGTTCGTCATTTTTTTTGCTTCTTGTGCATCAAACTCTTCTAGCACAGTACGCACATTTTCAGGAAGTTTGGCTCCGTAGCCAAACAATCCACCAAACCTGCCAAGCTTTTCAAGCAGTACACAGGTAGTCAGTCCAAACAGCAGTACTGGCATGGTGACAGGGGCCATAATTAAGAAGAATTCCACAAAAGTCCATCCGGCTTTTTCTGCAATCAGCAGGTTCTGTGGCTCACCGACTAAGGTAGTGACACCGCCCAAGGCAGTACCAACGGCTCCATGCATAATTAAGCTGCGAAGAAACGAGCGGAAGCCTTCCAGATCTTCCCGGTGATATTCCATCACCGTGGCATCGTTGGAATGGTCATGGTCGTGCTGAACCTCTTTCCCAGAAGCTACTTTGTGGTATACCGAATAGAAGCCAATGGCAACGCTGATTAATACTGCGGTTACCGTCAGAGCATCTAGGAAGGCAGAGAGAAACGCACCCGCAAAACAGAAGAGCAGCGATAAAAATGCTTTTGA
Organism: Porticoccus sp.; assembly: GCA_036961395.1. Classification (GTDB taxonomy): domain Bacteria; phylum Pseudomonadota; class Gammaproteobacteria; order Pseudomonadales; family Porticoccaceae; genus Porticoccus. Next base: position 7,210 of record JBALVP010000069.1, on the reverse strand, counting down.
CCGCACACCAAGCAGAATTTTGGTAAAGGTAAATAGCAGCAGGTCACGCATAAAGTAAATGCCTGCAACCATAAACATCAATAACAAGATGACTTCAAAATTACCCAATGCCTCGTGGTAGACAGTCTCTGGTGAAGCCATTCCTAATAGAATGGCTTCAATGGCAAGAAGCCCCCCTGGCTGAAGAGGGTAGCACTTGAGTGCCATTGCTAGGGTAAAGATAAACTCGATGATCAATACCCAGCCGGTGATAAAATTTCCGACAGTGTAGATTAGGATCGGATTTGCAACCAAAAAAGCCAGAATGGTGTATTTGTACCAATCAGGAGAGTTGCCCAGGAAATTTTTGCTGAAAGCCTGAAGCATTGGTTGAGGCATGGGGTAATCCTTATGTTGTTGGTCCATCTCGTTTGGCTAAAACCAGAAGGATAATGAGGTTGTTATTTTGCAATAGGTGTGGGGGCGAACGGTATAACGGAGCAGGCCTTTTTGCAAGCATGACTGCTGGTATGATAGCCCTGTGAGATCATGTTAAAGGGAGAAAATGAGAGCCTGAAATTGGCACATTTGGCCATTGATACTGTCCCATAGAATCTGGCTTTCTAATGTATGTTCATCCAAAGGGTTGATATGTTTCAGTTTGGTGAGTTTTATCCATGTAGTATTTTGCCTGAGGCATTTGACGGTCAACCGTTATTGGTGGCTATTACAGGGGCAACGCTACTTTGCCCAGAGGGTAGTGAACAATTTTTGTTTGAGCCCGAGGAACTTTCTATTTTTGATGGGTGCCCTCGCTACTTGTTAGGCATCTATAACCAACGACCGTGCTATGCCGTAGATATCAATGGAGTAGCTAGTATTCCCAATGGCTCTGAATGGCGTGAATTACGTTCACTTCTTGGTTTTGTTGATGAGTTGCACTTTAATTTGGCAGGGCGTGCAATACAGATAATTGAGTGGGATCGTGAACACCACTATTGTGGTCGTTGTGGTCGTTCAACAGCGGTGAATGAAGATGATCATTCACGCATCTGTCATCATTGCGACCAAGTGTTTTATCCTAGAATTTCACCCTGTGTCATTGTTGTTGTGACAAAGGGGAATCACTGCCTACTTGCCAGTAATGTGGCTTGGGAAGGCAGGTTCTACAGTGCCTTGGCCGGGTTTATTGAGCCTGGGGAAACCGCCGAATCAGCCTTGCACCGTGAAGTCATGGAAGAAGTGGGAATAGAAGTGGAGGATCTAAGGTATTTCGGAAGCCAGCCCTGGCCATTTCCTGGCCAGTTGATGCTCGGGTTTCATGCAACCTATAAAGCGGGTGATATTCAGGTAGATAATAAAGAAATTATGGCGGCAGATTGGTGGCATTACGATGACCTGCCACCATGCCCAGAGGCGAGCACCTTGTCTGGACAATTGATACAGTCATTTGTGAATAGTTGCAGAGAAAAGGACGACTGAGAATGCAATTTAATATATCGACGCTTGTTCCTGCCATTGTGGGCATTGTTTTGTTGTTGCTATCCATGAGGTTTCTATTAAGACGAACCATGGTGGGAGCTGTTATCAGAGCCCTAGTGGGATTGGTACTACTGTCCGGGAGTGTATTAGCCTTTTTGGCGGCTATGGATTTACTCAGCTATCGTCAGTTGCTCAAAGAAGAATCCGTAGTAACACTGCAATTTGAAAAGCTCAAGACTCAGACGTACCGTGTCATTCTTGTGGATAGTCGCGGCCACCAATATCGTTATCATCTCAAGGGTGATCAATGGCAGTTGGACGCGCGGTTGATCCGTTGGCACCCAAGCCTTGCTAATGTTGGTTTTGGTTCTTTGTATCGATTGGAAAGAATCAGTGGCAGGTACAGTGACTTTAGGCAAGAAATGAGCGCTGAACGTACGATTCATCAGTTAGAGAGTAGCCCTTATGTGGTAGATACCTGGGTCTGGCTGAAGCAGCTACCCTGGTTGCGCGAGTGGGTCGATGCTCAGTACGGATCCGCAACGTTTATGCCGATGGCGCACGGCGCTATTTTTGAAGTCAAACTGGGTTTCGCAGGTTTGGTGGCTCGTCCCGTGAACAGTGCGGGTAAGCAGGCGGTGTCTGGTTGGCAATGATACACTCGCGCATCAAATGATGGGTCAACAAGTAATAGAGGGAGTTTAAGATTGGAATTTTTGTCTGAGTATGGTCTGTTTCTCGCGAAGGCGATTACCATGGTCGTTGGACTGTTGGTGGTCATTGGCAGCATTGTAGGCCTTAGTAGCAAGGTAAGAAAATCTGCAAGAGGAGAGCTTGAAGTTCATCGTTTGAATGAAGACTTTGAACACATGGGTAATACCTTACAGGTTGCTATGCTAAATCCTGCAGAGCAGAAACAGCTGGCAAAGGAACAGAAAAAAGAGGCCAAGCTACGCAAAAAGGCGATCTCTGATAAAAAGCGGGTTTTTCTACTGAACTTTAAGGGAGATATGCGTGCTTCTGCGGCAACCAACCTTCGTGAAGAAATTACCGCTGTACTGAGTCAGGCCAAGTCAGAAGATGAAATCGTGGTTAGGTTGGAGAGTGCAGGAGGCATGGTGCACAGCTATGGTCTTGCCTCCAGTCAACTTGATCGAATTAAAAAGCAGGGTGTTCCCCTGACTGTTTGCGTCGATAAGGTGGCCGCCAGCGGTGGTTATATGATGGCCTGTGTCGCAGATAAAATTCTGGCTGCACCTTTCTCTATCCTTGGTTCTATCGGTGTGGTTGCACAGTTACCCAATTTTAGTCGTTTGTTAAAAAAACATGATATTGATGTGGAGTTACATACGGCCGGCGCACATAAACGAACACTCACCATGTTCGGCGAAAATACCGATCAGGATCGTGAGAAATTTGTGGAAGACTTGGAAGATACCCACCAGCTATTTAAAGATTTTGTGGGGCAGCGTCGCCAGCAAGTTGATATAGATCGAATTTCTACGGGTGAAATCTGGTTGGGTACCCGTGCCAAAGAGATGGCGTTGGTCGATGAGTTGATGACCAGTGATGAGTACTTAGTTAGCTTGTCATCAGACGCGGATATTTACGAAGTAAAATACACCCACCGAAAAAGTCTACCCGAAAAAATGGGGCTTGCCGCTGAAAATAGCACGGACAGACTACTGCTTCGGTGGTGGAATAGATTGCGATCCAACCAATATTACTCTTGATTCATTCTTTGGGAGAACTAGCCTAGTGCTAGTTTCTCCTGAGTTTTTCCTTTACTGCAAGAGGGTTGGGGAAGTTGAATGTCACAATATAGCTGGAGACCAGGAAGGTAAGAATGGCTGCTGCCTGGATCAGGTGGGATGCCTGTACACCAATCAGTGAGGCATTGAAGGCGACATAGGCTATTAATAGGGAAAACTCACTGATCTGACCCAACCGGAAACCGATATCCCAAGCCAGTACTTTTCTCTCACTCTGACGTCCCAATAAAAACCGAAAGGTTGCGGGTTTCATTATCAGCATTGCACCCCCAAGAATAATGGCTGCCAGGGCAATCTCAGGTAGCAGTCCCAAGTTAAACCCAGCTCCGAGCGAGAAGAAGAACATAATCAGAAAAAAGTCGCGCAATGGCTTAAGGGTCAATGCAATATGCTGGGCGATGGGACTGGAGGCAATCGTGATTCCGGCTAGAAAAGCACCAATTTCCCGTGATAGCCCAAGTACTTCAGCTAATTCTGCGAGCCCCATGCACCAGCCAATCGCCAATAGGAAGATGTATTCTCCTATTCGGTCATATTTGGCAATCAGTTTCAGGAGAACCCAGCGTACAAAGGCCCAAGCAAAAAGAACCAGCACCGGTAGAGCCAACAGTGTGATACCCACCTGCATAAAATCAATTTGACCACTCTCTCCACTGAGTAGTACCAATAATACAAAGATAGCGAGAAAGTCCTGCATCAATAGAAGGCCAATCATCATCTCGCCGATATGCCGGTGGTGAAGAATTGTGGTGGGTAATAACTTGATACCGATAATGGTGCTGGAAAACATCATGGCCGCGCCAATGATCAGGCATTCGGTAGCGTTATAACCAAATAAATACGCAATTAAAAAGCCGACACCAGCAAACGATAAGGAGCTTATCAGCGTCACAACGGTGACTTTTCTTAGGGCCGTCAATAATGACTGTGGTTGTAGGTCTAACCCCAGTAGAAAGAGTAGGAAAATGATACCGATTTCAGAGATTCTAGAGAGCAGGTGTACGTCTTGCATCCACCCTAAACAGTACGGGCCGATCAAGGCGCCCACTGCGATATAGGCCACCAGTAACGGCTGTCTAGCATAAATTGCCAGTGAAGCGACCACGGCGGATCCGGTAAAAATTAAAAAGAACGATTCGATAACGGCTTCGTTCATAGTGATACCCCTTATACGTTATTGTGGGGGAAGGGGTTAAAAGCGGCAAGGTTACCGATGCCTGAATGTGTAAAAAGACGTTTAGTTAATGGTTGTTCTGGTGTAATTATAGCCTATAGCACTTGACCATGACCTGTAATGAGGCAATGGCCAAGCGTGTCATTAGCTCCGGCGAAACAGTGGTTCTGGTTGATCAACCGAGGTCTGATAAGTGACACTAAAATCATTCAAGGAGGCTGCAGCCGCATCTAAGTCGATACCGTCTTTTAAGTCGAAAGAGTCAAACCCGCAGCGTTTTAAGTAAAACAGCTGGTCACGAATGGCATTACCTATAGCACGCAATTGCCCAGTGAACTCATATCGCTCCTTTAACAGTCTTCCTATCGAGAAACCGCGGCCATCGGCGAATGTTGGGAAGTTAACAGCAATAAGAGGGAATTGGTTTGCCTCTAAGCCAATAATATCTACGTCTTCGTCACTATCAATCCAGATCCCAGCACATTGCAAGTTAAGCGTTTCTTTCTTGTCCAGCCAGTACTGCATGGGCAGTAAAAGCTTTGCCCTTGGTAACTCACCTGAGAAATCTTTGGGGATAATAACCCAGCTGTCATCAACTACCTGGCTACCTTTAATGATCTTTGGCATAGACGCTCTCCTTGAAAGGGGTGAGTCCAATACGGCGGTAAGTGTCTATAAATAACTCATCACCATTGCGATTTTCAACATAAATATCGAGAATTTTCTCGATAACTCCAGGCATTTCTTCTCGCCCAAAGGAAGGTCCAAGGACATTGCCGAGAGTGGCATCGCTATCAGAGCTGCCGCCCAGCTGAACTTGGTAAAACTCCTCGCCTTTTTTATCAACACCAAGAACGCCGATGTTACCCACATGATGATGTCCACAGGCATTCATACAGCCTGAGATGTTCAGGGACAGGTCGCCAAGGTCGTAGACATAGTCCATGTCATCAAACTTACGCTGTAGAGCTTCGGCGATTGGAATCGACTTGGCATTGGCCAATGAACAAAAGTCACCGCCGGGACAGCAAATCATATCTGTGAGTGTGCCAATATTCGGTGTGGCAAAACCACCAGCTTTGGCTTTCTGCCACAGTTCAAATAGGTCTGATTTTTTCACATCAGCCAGTACTAAATTTTGGTTGTGTGTGGCACGAATTTCACCATACGAGTACTGGTCAGCAAGATCAGCAATGACTTCTAACTGCACGTCAGTGACATCTCCTGGGGCCACACCAGTTGGTTTCAGTGACAGGGTGACAGCAGCATAGCCAGAGACTCTGTGGGCAGTAATATTTCTTTTTAACCATTTGCCAAAAGCAATGTTTTCGTCAGAAAGTTTCTTAAGTTCTATGTCTGCTTCGTCGTCATCAAACGATTGGTAATTAGGTGCTGTGAAGAACTCTTTTACACGATTGATTTCTTCATCTGACAGGGTAGACGGTGTGTCCTTGATGTTATCCCATTCAGCTTCTACTTCATGAGCAAATACATCAGGTTTCCAAGCACGTACCAGAATCTTGATTCTGGCCTTGTATTTGTTATTCCGGTTGCCGTGACGGTTGTAGACCCTAAGGATAGCATCCAGATAAGTGAGTAGGTGCTCCTTGGGGAGGAATTCACGGATGACACTACCAATTACCGGGGTGCGACCCAATCCGCCACCGACCAATACTTTAAAGCCCATCTCGCCATCATCATTTTTTACAATTTGAAGTCCGATATCGTGGACCTGAATGGCTGCGCGATCCCCTTTGGTGCCACATACGGCAATTTTGAATTTACGGGGCAGGAAGGCAAATTCTGGATGAAAAGTAGACCATTGACGGATAATTTCACACCAGGGACGAGGATCTTCAAGTTCATCCTGAGCAACACCAGCAAACTGGTCTGATGTGGTATTACGAATACAGTTACCACTGGTTTGTACGGAGTGCATTTGAACTTCTGCCAGCTCAGCTAGAATGTCTGGCACTTCCTCCAGCCGTGGCCAATTGAACTGGATATTCTGGCGAGTGGTGATGTGACAGTAACCCTTGTCATAAGTACGCGCAATATGGGCCAACTTGCGAAACTGCGTTGAGTTGAGCAAACCATAGGGAACAGCAATGCGCAGCATGGGCGCCAGACGTTGGATGTAGAGACCATTCTGGAGGCGCAGGGGAAGAAACTCATCTTCAGCGAGTTCGCCAGCCAAGTAACGGTCTGTTTGGCCGCGAAACTGTGCAACGCGTTCCTCGATAATCTTCTGGTCGTGTTCGTTATATACGTACATAAATTGTAGGGTTTCTAATGCGTTGAGTGACAGAAAGGCGCGAATTCTACAGGGAATAATGCCCCTTGTCAGTGGGGCACAGATAATAGCGCGCCTTGCCCCATTGGTTAAAACTTTTTCTCTATATGATCATTAGGTTAAGGCATAACAAGTAATGTGAGTGGGGGTTTAAAGGGGGACAATATAAAACGTTGCTGATACAATCCCGGCCGCCAATTTTCAGCTGTTAATGAGGGTTATAAAACATGTCTAATGAAGTAATTGCTCAAGAACAAGAAAATAGTGACGGCTGTGCAGATGCTTTTGTCGCACTTGTTGCTATTTGTCTTATTGTTACCACTGCTGTGTTCTGGGTTAGTAACCAGTAGGTTTAGATTATTAATAAAAAAGGCGGTCACCGTTTACTCGGGATGACCGCCTTTTTTATTTGAGTTTCATTGGCTGAGTGTTTATATCAATGATGGATTTTGGTTACATTCCTGCATTGTGAAGAACAAATTTGACAACAGATACCACCGTGAATATAAA
>JBALVP010000068.1:0-8562 GCA_036961395.1 Porticoccus sp. | reverse complement strand
CGCTCGCTTACGCTCGTTTTCAGTGAGTAGCTTTTTGCGAAGGCGAATACTCTCTGGCGTAACCTCTACCAGCTCGTCGTCTTCAATAAACTCCAATGCCTGTTCCAGTGTATGGGTAACTGGTGGACTCAGGGTTAACGCTTCATCAGTGCCGGAGGCGCGCACGTTGGTCAATTGCTTGCCTTTAGTTGGGTTAACAGGCAGATCATTGGTGCGTGAATGCAAGCCAACAATTTGGCCTTCGTAGACATCGTTACCGGGCCCGAGGAACAAACGGCCACGGCCCTGCAGGTTAAACAGGCCAAAGGCCAGTGTTTTGCCTTTCGTCATTGATACCAGTACGCCATTTTGACGCTTGGCAACCTCACCCTGCTTAACCGGGCCATAGTGGTCAAAAATACTGGTCATGATGCCTGAACCACTGGTCATGGTCAGAAACTGAGAGCGGAAGCCGATTAAACCTCGAGAAGGCGCCATAAACTCCAGCCGCACACGGCCTTTGCCGTCTAGCTCCATATTGGTTAGCTCAGCTTTACGCAAGCCAAACTCCTCCATGACCGAACCCTGATGCTGCTCTTCAACATCGATCACCACTTGCTCAAAGGGCTCGTGGAGCTTGCCATCCACTTCTTTCTGAATCACCTCTGGACGCGAGACTCCCAACTCAAAACCTTCGCGGCGCATGTTTTCGATCAATACAGACAGGTGTAATTCACCACGACCGGAAACAATGAATTTATCGGGGCCGTCGCCCTGCTTTACTCTTAGAGCAACGTTGTGGATCAGCTCTTGTTCGAGGCGATCTTTGATGTTTCGGGTGGTCACATACTTGCCTTCCAATCCGGCAAAGGGCGAGTTGTTCACTTGAAACGTCATGCTGACTGTTGGTTCATCAACACTTAAGGGAGGCAGTGCTTCCGGTGTGTCCGGATGGCAAAGGGTGTCAGAAATGCCCAGTTTATCGATACCGGTAATACAAACGATATCGCCAGCTTCTGCTGTTTCAACAGGCACACGCTCGAGGCCAGCATAACCCATCACTTGCAGCACTTTGCCTTTGCGTGTATTCCCCTCATGATCAACCACAACCACTTGTTCGTTAGGTTTTATTGTTCCACGAGCAATACGGCCAACACCAATAACACCAACATAGCTGCTGTAATCCAGCGCACTGATTTGCATCTGCAGCGGACCTTCCGAGTCAACCACTGGAGCCTCCACCTTGTCCACAATCAGCTGGAACAACGGAGTCATATCATCCGCCATCTCATCCGGCTCCATACCGGCAATGCCATTCAAGGCTGACGTATAAATAACGGGGAAATCCAATTGCTCATCAGTACCACCCAAGCTGTCAAACAAATCAAACACTTGATCCATCACCCAGTGAGGGCGCGCACCAGGGCGATCAATCTTGTTCACAACTAGAATTGGGTTCAAGCCCTGCTCAAAGGCCTTTTGAGTCACAAATCGTGTCTGCGGCATTGGGCCATCAACAGCATCTACCAGCAACAGCACGCAATCCACCATGGAGAGTACCCGCTCAACTTCACCACCGAAATCGGCGTGCCCCGGGGTATCTACAATATTGATTCTGTAATCGTTCCACTCAATCGCTGTATTTTTCGCCAGAATGGTAATTCCACGCTCACGCTCCTGATCGTTGGAATCCATTACACGCTCTGCGCCCAGACTCTTACGATCAAGAGTCCCAGACTGGTCGAGCAATTTATCAACCAGGGTCGTTTTACCATGGTCAACGTGGGCGATAATGGCGATATTGCGAAGATTCTTAATCACAGGATGAGTCCGGAGTTGGTCAAAAGGCGGGCATTATACTGATCCAGCCCTTGTGGAGATAGCGAAATTATTTCAATTACAGGTGGTTAGGCTTTATTTTCCCGGACGATAAACCGCCACATTGGCAAACCCCTGCTCCACCAATAACTCTGCATGCAGACGACTCATCACACCCTTATCGCAATAAAGCAGATAGCGTCTGTCACCACCCAGCTCCTTGAACCGGTTTTGCAATGTGAAAAAGGGGATTTCCTCCACTATATTTTCAGTTAAGTTGAGGGGGCGAACCTCTACTTCATTGGGGTGACGAACATCGATAATGACTGTATCTGGCTGTGGCGTATCAAAAATGTCTACGTGAGCCAGCGGCTGACTGTCCTCCATCACCTCATCAATATTCTGCACCCACTTATTGGCGATAGCCTTTTCCAACACATCAAAATTAAATGCAGTTTCTTCTCTGGCAACCCGCTCTTCTTTGGCACGAGTAGTGGGCTTCACAGAGATCACACCACAGTACTCGGGCATGTTGGCAGCAAATTCCTCAGTACCAATTTTTCGGGCAATATCAATAATGTCATTTTTATTGAAGGTCACCAGCGGCCTGAGAACCAGCGTGCTAACTACCGAATCAATCACAGCCAAGTTAGGCAGTGTCTGACTTGATACCTGAGCAACACTTTCTCCCGTCACCAATGCTTGCACCCCCATCTCGTCGGCTACCCTTGTGGCTGCACGCAACATCATCCGTTTCAAAACAACCCCCATCTGGGAGTTATGAACATTGCAAAGAATTTCAGAGATGACCTCATCAAAGGGGACAGAAATAAATCGCACCCGATGGGAGCCGCTAAATTTATTCCACAGGTAAAAGGCTACTTCCTTCACACCTACTTCATGGGCACGACCTCCCAGATTAAAAAACAAGAAATGAGTGCGTAGTCCTCGTTTAATCGTCAGGTAGCTTGAAACGGTGGAATCGAAACCACCGGATATCAATGACATCACTGAATCCTGAGTGCCAAGCGGGAATCCACCCAAACCCTGCGTCGTTTCCTCAATGACATACAGCTGGTCCTGACGAATTTCTAACCTAACCGTAATGTCGGGGTTTTTTAACTTAACACCCGCAGCCTGCGATTGATGCAACAGGCCGCCACCAACCTGGCGCTCCACATCGTGGGAGGAGAAATCATGCTTACCATTACGCTTGACCCGAAGCACAAACGTCTTGCCCGTCAGTTTGGCTGACCAAACTGAGAGTGTTTTCTCAACAATATCGTCGAAGTCTCCCAGTTGGAAATGCTGTACGCGAGAGAAATTGGCTATACCGGGCGTCCTCATTAACACGTCCGCCATCTGACGCGCCAAATCATCATTGTCAGGACCCATAATCTCTATTTTGTCCCAATCCATATCCACCTGAATTTGCTCATCCAGAGGCCGTAATAAGGTACGCAAATTATTACGCAGCTGCTTGGTCATACGCTTTCGAACAGGCGCACTTTTAATAGTAATTTCAGGAAATAACTTGATGATAAAATGCATGGAAAGGGCTACTCATCACTGGAGACGGGAAAAGCCGCTGATTATATTACAAATAACGTCATAATCGGCGTATTATGGGCGCCCTTTAACGACAGAAACATGAATCAACGACCCGCTACAATGCACAATAATCATGCATCAGCGCACCTTTTTGGTGCAAAATCCATCTCAGCAGACTACCGACGGATGTAACTTGTTGAATTTATTGAGATGAGTGATTGGCATATTTTTTGCGTTAAACTGGGACTACTGATTGCCCGACCCTGAATATGTTGCTGGTCGTGCTAGATTTTTTATATTGCCGCCAAACCGGCTAACTTATTTAACCTCGATACCCATAAATTGGAGGAATCAATGTCTAAGACTCGTACCCTAATTCAAGAAAGTGAAGCCCGCTGGGTTGACCTGCGTTTTACCGATACCAAAGGTAAGGAGCAGCACGTATCCATGCCTATCAGCGAAGTTGGCGATGACTTCTTTGAAGAGGGCAAAATGTTTGACGGTTCTTCCATCGAAGGCTGGAAAGGCATTAATGAATCAGACATGATCCTGCTGCCTGATGACACCACAGCCGTACTCGATCCTTTCACCGATGAACCAACGGTTATCATCCGTTGCGATATTATTGAACCCGCCACCATGCAAGGTTATGAGCGCGACCCTCGTTCCGTTGCTAAGCGCGCCGAAGAATTCCTGAAATCTACCGGCCTGGGTGATACTGCCTTTTTTGGTCCTGAGCCAGAATTCTTTGTCTTCGATGACATCAAATGGGGTGCCGACATGAGCGGCGCTTTCTACAAAATCAGCTCTGAAGAAGCTGCCTGGGCTGCCGGCCACGATTACGCTGACGGCAATATGGGTCACCGCCCCGGTGTCAAAGGCGGCTACTTCCCTGTACCCCCCGTCGACAGCCTGCACGACCTGCGTGCCGCCATGTGTGGGGCCATGGAGCAAATGGGCCTCGACATTGAAGTACATCACCATGAAGTGGGTACTGCTGGTCAGTGCGAAATCGGCGTAAGGTTCAATACTCTGGTTAACAAAGCTGACGAAGTTCAAATTCTCAAGTACTGCGTACATAACGTGGCACATGCTTACGGTAAAACTGCCACATTTATGCCGAAGCCTCTTGTCGGCGATAACGGCTCTGGTATGCACTGCCACCAATCCTTCTGGAAAGATGGCGAAAACACCTTTGCTGGTGATGGCTATGCTGGGCTGAGCGACACCGCGCTTTACTACATTGGCGGTATTATCAAGCACGCAAAAGCACTCAACGCTTTTGCTAATGCGTCCACCAATTCCTACAAGCGCCTTATCCCAGGCTTTGAAGCGCCAGTGATGCTTGCCTATTCTGCACGCAATCGTTCAGCCTCTCTGCGTATTCCTTACGTCGCATCCCCCAAAGGAAAACGTGTAGAAGTTCGCTTCGGTGACTGTACTGCCAACCCTTACCTGATGTTTGCGGCCATGCTGATGGCTGGAATCGATGGAGTGCAAAACAAAATTCATCCTGGTGATGCAGCAGATAAAGACCTCTACGACCTGCCTGCGGAAGAAGCGGCCCAGATTCCACAAGTAGCTGGTAGCCTGCGCGAAGCTCTGGAAGCTCTGGATGCAGACCGTGAATTCCTGACGGCTGGTGGTGTTTTCACCAATGATACTATCGATGCATACATAGACCTGAAAATGGAAGACGTTCACCGCGTTGAGCACACTACTCACCCGGTTGAGTTCGACCTGTACTACTCTGTGTAAGGCATTACAGATGATCTAGAGGGTGCCAATAGCGTTATTAATGGTTACCACCTACTCATAGTATTAGAAAAGCCCGTTATTTTTCCGAATAACGGGCTTTTTCTTTGGTCTAATTAGCGCTAGTCTTGAAATACAATCAATGGAGAGGCGTTGTGATCACGAGAAATCAGCTACTTTTTGCAATACTGGGAGTTAGCTTGGCATTCAGCACCTTTGCCGAGGTTTACCGTATTGTGGATGAAGAAGGCAAGGTCACCTTTACAGATAAGCCTCCCCACAACGCCCCCACGAAGGAGAAGATAAGCCTACCCATTACCAATATTCAGCCCGCCCTTGAAACCGCGCCTACGGTAGAAGCAATAGAGGAAGAAATAGACGGTTATCAGAAGATTACTATCCTGACTCCAACACAGGACACGACGATTCCACCCGGCCAAGAAACAGTGACCGTACAGGTCGGTCTTAAACCTGACCTACAAGCCAACCACCTCATTCAACTCCTGCTAAATGGTCAACCCCATGGCCTGCCCACTGCCACCACATCCTTCAACATTGGATCTCTTGTTCGTGGTGAAAATAGTATTCAGGTTCAGGTCGTCGATACTGAAGGCAATATTATTGGCCTCTCTAACACCACAACGATTCACATAAAACGCGGCTCAAGCCAACATCCGAACAATAGACCTTCTCCTCCAGCGCCAGCACCGCACTAGAGTACACTTCTCTAGCATACACAGCTCAAGCGCACCAATATGGTGCGCAATGTCATTATTTAACCTAGACTACAGCTAAAGCATAGGCTCAAGCACCTGAAATCCATGGCCCGACGCAATTTCATAAAGCTGGCCCGTAACTTGCTAGATCCTGTTTATACATGAGATGGCAATACACCCTTAAGGCTTGAGCCAGAGCATGCTGACCGACAGAATATTAATGTGTGTTAACAGGGCCTAACATTGGATGACTAACCATCAGCTGCACCATTTATTACTGGACAACCTCAGCACCGCGGTTGTTCTATTAAGCGATAAACTGGAAATCTGCTATCTTAATCCCGCTGCCGAAAACCTACTGGCGGTGAGCGCCATGCGCCTCTGTGGAAGCCCCATAGAACAGTTGCTCGACAAATCAGATCAAAGCCTTGTCGCATTACGAGATGCTATTGAGGCCAACCACCCCGTTACCCAGCGACAAACCTCACTGAAACTGATGGATCAATCCCATATAACGGTTGATCTCACTGCCACCCCTCTTCAATCTGAGACAAAAACACTTCTTTTGTTAGAAATGCAGTCGATGGACCGGTTGATACGCATCAACCGTGAAGAGGCGCTGATCTCTACCCGAGACACTACACACAACCTAGTACGTGGACTCGCACATGAGATCAAAAACCCGCTAGGGGGTATTCGTGGTGCAGCACAACTGTTGTCAGAGGATCTCAGCAGCCAACCGGAATTGCTAGAATTTACTGAGATCATTTCAGCGGAAACTGACCGACTCTGCAGCCTGGTTGATCGCTTACTGGGCCCGAACACCGTACCTAAATTTACCCCCATCAATATCCATGAAGTACTTGAACACGTCGCAGCACTGGCTGAAACGGAAACACTTGGCGCCATTACTATTGAGCGCAACTACGACCCAAGCATCCCAGAGATCAACGGTGACCGCGGGCAACTGATTCAAGCACTTCTAAATATTGTCAGAAATGCCATTCAGTCACTAAACAATAGTGATCAGTCAGAGCCCACCATAAAACTTAAAACGCGTATTCAACGAAACTTCACTATTGGCAAGACTCACCACAAAGTAGTCTGCCGGATTGACATTATCGATAATGGCCCCGGAATTCCTGACGACATAGTTGACCGTATATTTTTCCCAATGATTAGCGGGCGATCTGGCGGCAGCGGCCTTGGTCTACCTATTTCCCAGTCAGCCATCAATCTTCATCACGGATTGATTGAATGTGACAACAAGCAGGGCGAGACACGATTTTCACTGTACTTACCCTTGGAAACGAAGCCTCTAGAAAACAAGCCCCCAAACAAACCACTGGACACATTAAATGACTAAACAAACTGTTTGGATCGTCGATGACGATCGATCGATACGCTGGGTAATGGAGAAAGCTCTAAGCCGTGCCAATCTAGAGGTCACAAGCTTCGAGAATGCCGCCGACCTACTGGCTCAACTTGACAAGCAGCTACCTGATACGATCATTAGCGATATCCGTATGCCCGGTATTGATGGTCTACAATTACTCAAAAAAATTCATGCCTCCAACCCACTGCTCCCAGTTATTATCACAACAGCACACTCAGATCTCGACAGCGCGGTAGCCGCCTATCAAGGCGGAGCCTTCGAATATCTACCTAAACCATTCGATATCGATGAGCTAACTGCCGTCACAAACCGCGCTATCAACTTTGCCAAGGAACAGGGCACAGAACACCCTGTTTCTGCCAGCGATATCAGTGGGGAAATTATTGGTGAAGCACCCGCGATGCAAGAAGTGTTTCGTGCCATTGGTAGACTCTCGCATTCAAATATCACGGTGCTGATTAATGGTGAGTCCGGCACCGGAAAGGAGCTAGTCGCAAAAGCATTACACGACCACAGCCCACGTAAAAAAAATCGATTTATCGCCTTGAATATGGCAGCAATTCCCCACGACCTCATTGAATCAGAGTTGTTTGGCCATGAAAAAGGTGCTTTCACTGGCGCATCACAGCGCCGTGAGGGCCGTTTTCAGCAGGCAGATGGAGGCACTCTGTTCCTCGATGAAATAGGTGACATGCCTCCAGAAGCACAAACCCGTTTACTACGCGTCTTGGCAAATGGTGAATTCTACCTCGTTGGAGGACACACACCGGTTAAGGTAGATGTTCGCATTATCGCCGCCACCCACCAGAACCTTGAACAGCTGGTCGCCGAGAACCGCTTTAGGGAAGATTTGTTTCACCGCTTGAATGTGATTCGCATTCACTTGCCCAAGCTGGCAGATCGTCGCGAAGATATTCCCCGGCTCATGCAATACTTTTTTCAGTGTGCTGCAACTGAACTAGATACCGAGCCTAAAATCCTGTCACCTGATGCAGAAAAACACCTCTGCACCCTGCCTTGGGGGGGCAATGTTCGTCAGTTGGAAAATGCCTGTCGCTGGTTGACAGTTATGGCCCCAGGCCGGGAGATTCATTTAAGCGACCTACCTCCCGAGCTTAAGAAGTCTGATCTTAATTCCTCCGGACTTCAGAACAGCCCCGAAGAGAACACAGCCGTATTGGGTCACTGGGAACAGCAACTTAGACATTGGGCACAGAGCGAACTAGCTACTGGTAAACAGGATATTCTTACAATGGCAGTACCGGTCTTTGAGCGAGCCCTGATAGAAACTGCACTAAGCCACACTAACGGGCGAAAGAAAGATGCCGCAGAACTCTTGGGGTGGGG
>JBALVP010000067.1:0-8579 GCA_036961395.1 Porticoccus sp. | reverse complement strand
ATTGCAGGTGCGCCACCCCGATGCCTTGCTGGTGGTGACCACGATGACACCCACCGGTTCGGCGAGAGTGAAAGCAGTATTCGGGGGCGGTGTTTACCACGTATACGCTCCCTACGATCTGCCTGATGTGTTGCACCGGTTCCTGAACCGTATTCACCCTGATGTACTCGTTATTATGGAAACAGAGTTATGGCCAAATTTGATACATCGTTGCCGTGACCGGGATATTCCTATTGTGGTGGCTAATGCGAGGTTGTCGGAAAAATCGGCCAGAGGGTATCAAAAATTTTCGGCGATGACGTTGCCGATGTTACAGCGAATTAATTGTATTGCCGCCCAGCATGAAGATGATGGTGAGCGGTTTTTGGGGCTGGGCTTGAACGAGCATCAGCTAGTGGTAACCGGGAATGTCAAATTTGATCTCAGCCTGGATGATGAAATAAAAACCAGGGCACAGAGCTTAAAAGCTCAATGGCAGGGTGACTCCAAACGCCCGGTGTTGTTGGTTGCCAGTACTCATAGAGGAGAGGATGAGATTATCCTCGATAGCTTTGAGCAGATCAGGTTGAGCTTTCCTGAGCTGCTACTGGTCTTGGTTCCTCGTCATCCGGAGCGGTTTGATGAGGTCTTCCAGTGCTGTTCCAATCGTGGTCTTCAGGTGATTCGTCGTAGCAGTGGAGAATCACCTTCACTAGAGGATCAGGTATTGCTCGGTGATACGATGGGTGAGCTGCTGTTGTTCTTTGGCGCTTGTGATATCGCCTTTGTGGGAGGGAGCCTTGTGCCTGTGGGTGGCCATAACTTGATTGAGCCCGCCGCTTGGCAGGTGCCGGTACTCAGTGGCCCGCACCTGTTTAATTTTGCAGAAGCTTCTCGGTTATTGTTGGAGGCAGAAGGAATGGTCATCTGTGAGGGGGCGGACATCATTGCTCATCAAGTGACAGGACTTTTGCAAAACCCAGCATCAGCCACCCAAATGGGAGCTGCAGCAAAATTGGTGGCAGACAATAATCGTGGTGCACTGGATCAGGTGCTCGAAATTATCGAACGCCAGCTTTTAAGACACTGAGCTCAGGGTCCAGCCAGGCATTTAGCTGGTAAATATCCTCTGGATTTAATTGGCCAGCGACTTCTTTAAGCTTCAACAAACTGGCAATGTAATCGTAGCGGGAATTGGCATAGTCACGACGGGCTTGATAGAGATTCCGCTGTACCACTAAGACATCTACGATATTGCGGGTGCCCGCCTCGTAGCCGGCTTGAGTGGCTTCAAGTGCGCTCTCTGCAGAGATGACAGCTTGGTTTCTAGCTTTTACCCGTGCGGTGTTAGTGAGTACGAGCAAGTGCAGGGAGCGAGCATTTTGTACAGTTTCGCGTTCAGCGCCGATATGCCTTTCCTCAGCCTGAACAAACTGCTGGTAGGCTCGCCTTCGTTCGGCGCTGACCAGTCCGCCAGTAAATATTGGTACATTGAGTCGTACTGACACTGTGTGACCATCCCTATCAAGATCAGAAGGGCTGGAAAAAAACTGACCGGTACTTAGGTCTGTCCCTTTAAAGTTGGTGTCCGAATTTTCATCATGATATGAGAACCCGCCTGTCACGGTGGGCATGTGTTCGTATTTTTTCGACTGAGCATTATTGTCTGCGGCATCTTCTTCGTGTTTGGCAATTTGTAATGAAAAATTATTTTTTAAAGAAAACTGCACCCATGCTTCCCGGTCAAGTGGCTCGGGTTTCACTACCGGAAAGTCAGGCATTAGGCCTGATAGTTGATCGTGAGCTTGTCCAGTCAATACAGTGAGACGCTCAAAGGCAATGTCCAGTGCCCCGCTGATCTCAAGGGTTCTAACCGTCGTTTCATCAAATGCAGCTTGAGCTTCATGTACATCAGTAATGGGTAGTAAGCCAACTTCAAAACGTTCCCGGGTCTGTTCCATCTGCCGCTTAAGGGCTTTTTCTTCGGCCAGTGCAGTTTCAAGGTTTTCCCTGGCTTTCAGTACATTAAAGTAGGTGTCGGCAGAGCGAAGAATGAGCGATTGTTGGTCTGCAGAAAACTGTAATTTAGCCTGATAGCTGAGCTCTTTTCCCTGCTGGAAGGTAAACCAGGCAGGCAAATCAAAAAGGGGCTGAGTGAGGGAGATAGTGTAGCCGTGGGAGTCGGTGTCGGTACTGCCATCTCGCCCAAATGTGCCATTGGGGCCTCCATCCAGTACGGTAGTGGATGAGCCATCAAACTCTGTCTCAGAGTATTCACCAACAGCGCTTATTTGAGGCAGCAAGCCGGCCCTGCTTATATTTTTTGATTCAGATCCTGCGAGATAGGCTGCTCTGGCTGCTCTCAGTTGAGGGTCATTTTGTAAGGCCAGCTCATAGATGTCTGACAGGGAGTCTCCCCAGCAGGCTGTGGTCAGCAGAACAGATGTTAGGCCAATGGCGGCTGACACAAGGCGCATACAGAATCCTTTAGGGGTTTTTATCTGACGGGGAGTCTATCAGATTTGTCAATACTGGACAGTGAGATGTCGGCTGTGTAGTGTGGTTTTATCAACATTTACGGGGCCATTGAGTGACACTGCCTGATAAGAGATATACCGCGACAGATTATGAGCTGCTTAAGCGTGAAGAAGTCTTTAATGGCTTTTTTAAAATGGTTCGGCTCACTTTGCGTCATAAGCTCTTTTCTGGTGGCTGGAGCCAGCCAATAGCACGAGAGTTATTCGAGCGTGGTCATGCAGTTGGTGTACTGCTTTACGACCCGGCTAACCGGTTGGTGGGTTTGGCTGAGCAGTTCAGAGCCGGCGCACTTGAGCAGTCAGGTAGTCCCTGGTTGTTTGAGGTGGTCGCAGGGATGGTTGAAGCTGATGAGTCGATGGAGGATGTGGCGAGAAGAGAGGTTCTGGAAGAGGCGGGTATTACCGATATTCAGCTTGTGCCTGTTTGTGACTACTGGGTAAGTCCTGGTGGAACCAGTGAAAGAATGCATCTTTATTGTGCGTTAACAGACTTGGTTGATAGTGCTGGCGTCTATGGTTTAGACCATGAGTCAGAAGACATCCAGCTTCATATCCTACCAGAGAATCAGGCGTTTGAGTGGCTTGACCAGGGCGTGTGTGACAATGCGGCAACGACAATTTGTCTGATGTGGCTGCGCATGAATCATGATTCCTTGCGGAGGTAAAAAGTGGTGATTGTTAAAGTTTTGCTGGTTGCGGCTAAAGTAAATTGGATTGATTGCCATTTTGGCAGCTATCGAACTGATGAGAATGTGACGGAGTACCGTGATTAGCCGATCGAAAATGCGTTACAAAGTAGATCTCAGGCGATACATGGCAGATTGCGATGCAAACTATGCTCGTCTGATGAAATTGTTTCCAGATATGACGCAGTGTGATGAACGAAAAATCGGATTTTGTCATGATGGCGACCATGTTTTAACGTTGACTGTGTTGGAGCAAACTCGTTACACCACACTGGTTAAGTTTGGTTTGGAGGCAGTGGTTATTGGTGCAAGCCCCTGGCTAAGATTGCCGGTATTAACATTGAGATTGTACCATGATGCCCAAGTAGCAGAGGTGGTGTCCTGTGAAGGCGTACGGCATATTCAGCCTCGCTATGAATACCCCAATAAGGACATGTATCATCAGGATGAGAAGGCGCAATGGAATCTTTTTTTAGGTGAATGGTTATCCCACTGCCTTAAGCACGGTTATGACGCAGAGTCATTATTTGAGGTGACACCCTAGATTAGCAGATTGGCCAAAATGGTTGAAATACTGGCTCTTTAATAGAGTTTCTTAGAAGGAAAAAGAGCCACAATGGTGTTTTGTCTCACCAGTCATTAATTTTGGAAGGGAGTCGATGGAGTCGTCTTTACAGCAGTATAAGCAGGGCAAGCACAGCGTAACCCGTGTTGTGCAGCTTTCAGATTGTCACCTTGGTGCTGATCAGAGCTTTATGTTGGCGGGCATCAATACATTCCACAGCTTCACACAGTCTTTGTCTGAGATAGAGGGTATCCAGAAAAAACCTTCTCTCATTGCAGTCACTGGCGATATTGCCAGTGCTGGCAACCAGAAAACCTATCAATTGTTTTCCAGTGCCATGTCGTCAAGTCAGTTGCCTTATGCCTGGCTACCGGGAAATCATGATGATTTTGCCCTTATGAAGACGTCAGCCCTACAGCCATTTTCTCGAATCGTAGAATTAGGGAGCTGGGTAGCTATCTTTTTAGTTAGCGCAGTACCCGGTGAGGTTTATGGCGAAATTGCTGACACAGAATTGACCGAATTGGAGGGTTTGTTAAAGCAATACGAGGGCAAGAATATTGTGTTGTTTGTCCATCATCCTCCGGCCCCCATCGGTTGTAAATGGCTCGATCAGCAGTGTATAACCAACAGCGAACAATTTGGTGGCCTTATTGCTCAGCATGAAAATGTCAGGGCGCTATTTGCAGGCCATGTTCATCAGGAAAATGAATCTATTTGGCAGGGGTTGCCTGTCTACAGTGCACCGTCGACTTGTTTTCAGTTTGCCCGTGGTTCGGATACCTTTGAGCTCAGCGAGCTGCCACCGGGTTATCGTTGGATAGACTTGTATCCCGATGGCCATATAGAAACAGGTGTCGAGCGCCTAAACTACGATATGAAGACGATGGATCGCAGTTGTTTAGGGTACTGATATTTAGACATTCGCTGTTGACACTCTTTGCTTCAAAATAATTCTCCAGTTACCCGTTATCCCAACCGAATTAATCTCGCTATAATGCCAGCGCACCCTAATAGTAGTACGCCAACAGCACACCCATAAGTTATTGTTCAGCGGAGTTCTGGTTCAGCATGGCATTAATTTACATCCATGGATTCAATAGCTCACCGGCGTCATTGAAAGCCCGACAAACGGCGGACTGGCTTTCCATTAATGCCCCCGATATTACTTATATTTGCCCAGCACTGAGTAGCAAGCCAGACTTAGCTATTGAGCAGCTGTATACCCTGATAGAGGCTGCCTCTGACCCTGTTGGATTAATTGGAAGCTCTATGGGTGGTTATTACGCCACTTGGTTGGCTGAAAAATATGACTTGAAAGTAGTCCTGGTTAACCCTGCCGTTCGCCCCTATGAATTTATGCTGGAGCACTTGGGTGAAAACGCTAATTACCATACGGGAGAGCGCTATCTTCTGGAGCCTAAGCATGTGGATATAACCAAGAGTTTAGAGGTGGCGTCATTAAAAAATTCTAAAAATTACTGGGTACTATTGCAAACGGGCGATGAGGTGCTGGACTATCGCCATGCGGAGGCTAGGTACGCCGATTGCGACCTGGTCATTGAGAAGGGTGGCGACCACAGTTTTCAACACTTTGAGCGGCATCTGCCAGCCATCATCGACTTTTTACAGTTATCATCGAAGCTAGTACCGAAACTCTCACCCAAGCTCTCACCCAAACTATCAATGGAATAAGTGCCGACTATTTATGAGCAATTACACTGCGGAAGATATTGAAGTTCTTACCGGCCTGGACCCGGTCAGAAAACGACCTGGAATGTATACGGATACATCCCGGCCTAACCACTTGGCACAGGAGGTTGTCGATAATAGTGTCGATGAGGCATTGGCTGGTCATGCAACCAAGGTAGAGGTTGTACTGAATAAGGATGGCTCATTGTCAGTGGAAGACAATGGCCGAGGTATGCCGGTAGATATCCATCCTGAGCAGGGGTTGCCTGGTGTTGAAGTTATCCTTTCCACCCTACATGCCGGGGGAAAGTTCTCCAATAATAGCTACCAGTTTTCCGGTGGGCTGCACGGTGTTGGCGTTTCGGTGGTGAATGCACTTTCATCCAAACTGGAAGTGACGATTAGACGTGACGGCAATGTTTATCGAATGGGGTTTGCGGGTGGAGACAAAGTCACCGAGCTGATGGTAGTGGACACATGTGGCAAGCGTAATACTGGCACATTGGTACGCTTTAAACCGGATGCTCAGTATTTCGACTCCGTAAAATACTCAGTTCCTCGACTAAAACACGTATTGCGTGCAAAGGCCGTACTTTGTGCGGGTCTTGAGGTGACATTCAAGGATGAGGCCAGTGGTGAAACTGAGGCTTGGTGCTATGAGGATGGTCTGGAGGATTATCTTAGGGGTGCTACAACGGGTTGGGAAACCGTACCCGTTGAACCCTTTACCGGCAGTTTTGCGTCAGAAAGCGAGGCTGTGGATTGGGCGGTGCAATGGCTGCCAGAAGGAGGCGAGTTAACCCAGGAAAGTTACGTTAACTTAATTCCTACGACTCAGGGCGGCACACACGTAAACGGTTTTCGTACGGGGTTATTGGATGCCATGCGAGAGTTCTGTGAATTTCGCAGCCTGCTTCCCCGCGGGGTGAAATTAACCCCGGATGATGTCTGGGATAAATGTGCTTATGTACTTTCTTCCAAATTGATAGACCCGCAATTTTCAGGGCAAACCAAAGAGCGGTTGTCATCCCGCCAAGCGGCAGCATTTGTGTCCGGTATTGTGAAAGATGCCTTTAGTCTTTGGGTCAACCAGCATACGGAAGATGCAGAGCAGTTGGCTGAACTATTTATTAGCAATGCCCAGCGCCGCCTAAAGGCCAGTAAAAAAGTGGCACGCAAGCGCATTACGGCGGGTCCGGCACTCCCTGGAAAGTTGGCAGATTGCTCTTCAGATAGTCCGGAAATCAGTGAATTATTTTTGGTGGAGGGCGATTCCGCAGGTGGGTCTGCCAAGCAAGCACGTAGTCGTGAATTTCAGGCAATCATGCCGTTGCGGGGAAAAATTCTGAATACCTGGGAAGTAGAAAGCCAAGAGATTCTGGCGTCACAAGAAGTTCATGATATTTCTGTGGCTCTGGGGATTGACCCTGCCTCGGACGACCTCAGTAATCTGCGTTATCACAAAGTGTGTATTTTGGCTGATGCCGATTCTGATGGCCTTCATATTGCTACATTGCTGTGCGCGCTATTTGTTCGCCATTTTCCCGCGATGGTGTCTGCAGGACATGTTCATGTGGCTATGCCACCACTGTATCGAATTGATGTTGGGAAAGAGGTTTTTTACGCTCTGGATGAAAGTGAGAAGCAAGGGGTGTTGGATCGTATTGCAGCAGAAAAAAAGACCGGAAAAATTAATGTGCAGAGATTTAAAGGGCTGGGGGAGATGAATCCCATACAGTTGCGCGAGACGACAATGGACCCAGATACTCGGCGACTGGTTCAGTTGACGATTGAAGCCGGTGACGATACCCACCAGATTCTTGATATGTTGCTGTCCAAGAAACGGGCTGGTGACAGAAAAGAGTGGTTGGAAGTTCGGGGGAATTTGGCGAATGTTTAATCAGGCTTTTTCTCTAGGTCATCATACTTAAACCTCTCTGAGCAGGATTAATATGACTGAAAAAACTCGATACATGGCAAAGGTTGGAGCAGTCACAGCAAAAGTCCTCAAGGTAGTTATTATCACGGTGGTTGTGCTTACTGTGATCGTTATATCCCTGCTTCCGTTTGTGTTGCGGTGGGAAATTGTGAGCTTGTTCGAGCAGAAAGGCATGGCTGCTGAGATTGGTTATATCGATATACGGCCAATTATGGGTTCCATTCAGGTCAACGATGTACATATTACGGCGCCTGATGGCAAGCGCCTCTATGTTGATGAAATGCAGATGAAGATTACCTGGAGTTCTTTGGCTAACCGTTGGCTTAATGTTAAGCATGTGATTCTTGAAGGTACGACGCTTGATATTGTTGCGGGGGAAAATGGGGTGCGAGTCGCTGGCATTGAGTTTCTGGCTGATGATGAGTCTCCATCTTCTGAGCCAGATACTGAATCTGAGCCGGTAGGACAAGTTATCACTCGTCTAGTGTTAGAAAAGCTTGAGCTGGATAAACTGGAGGTCTGCTTTGCCAAGTTAAATAAGCAGAATGAAGAAGCTTTTCATCATTGTGCCCGTATCAAACACCTCTCTTTAATTGACAATATTGATCTTCACTTGGGTGAAAACCCGTCAGCAGTAATTCCTGGTATTGTCTTAAATGGTTTTCGTTGGTCTGACCAGCAAACGCTCACCGAGCTGGTTTCTGTCGATAGCTTAAATGTCACGAATGTGACAAGTGGTGATATGAAGGACTGGCAATTGGATGAGCTGTCCTTGGAGTCACTGCGGGTATTGCCTATCTCTGTCGAGGGTGAAATGACGGCAGGCGACTTGTGGTTAAACACCCTGACCTTAACTGACCTGAAGATCGGTGAAGCGAATAACATTGGTGCTTTGTCCCTAACAAACCTGAATGTAGATCTTCGGTCTGATAATGAGGGCGTGCTGGCAATTGCACCTGCGTTGATGGAGAGAATTAACCAGTTAGGCCCTGAAAATAAAGAAGACGCGCCTGAACCAGCCGAGAAAACGGGTAGTTTTTCAATGGGTCGTCTGAATGCGGATAAAATTGTTGTCCGCGATTTGGGTGGAGACACAGGGCTGGCGCCAACACCATTAGCATTTATCAATAGCATCAATCTTGTGAGTCTAAGCAGTGATGATATGGTGGATTGGCAGATGG
>JBALVP010000066.1:0-8602 GCA_036961395.1 Porticoccus sp. | reverse complement strand
ATGGTGGTTATCGAGCAGTAATAAGGGGACGTTTGAAGATTCAAGATATGCAGGAAACACGCCTTCTTGCACCACTAAAGCTTTTGGAGAAGTGTCCCTTCTAGCCTTGGCTGCAATCGGGTCAAATGGCGCTTCACTTATTTGTACCAGACAGCAGTTACCTATATCTGGCAACTCAAGGGGCGTAAAGCTTACCCTGTGCAAGGGCATCTCACGACGCCCCCCAGCCATAACAGACTCAATAAAATCCAGCCGGTCGGGATCAATCTGCTGGGTCCAACAGGTAAATCTGTTTTGGAACAAGGCTTGATCAATGGCTTCGGCGCAATCAGTTCCCACCAAACTGGTAAAGAGAATGTCAAATGATCGTCCGGAAATATCTGCTGCCGCCAGCCCAGTCCACTCTGCCAACCATTGGTTCCAGCACTGAACTCTGAGCCGTGCATCAATTAGCATCACACCCAAATCCTGGCTATCAAGAATAGACTGTGCCAACCGATCACCAACAGTAGTGGCCGTTTGCAGATTTGGATGAATGTCAGTATTCATAAGCCACCTGTCCAGTTCCATTAAAACCCTGGCGCCTTAGCACTAAATTTAGCCCAATTGGGCTTTGTGTCCATGCGTTCAGTATAAACGGCCTTCCATCTTATCCACTGAACTTCAACCTGATTTGTGAGAAGTTTAATGAAAAAGTCTCTCACTGCCTCTAATGCACTAGCCCTGCTCTAAGAGCTCACGCATATTGATCAATGCGGCATTAGCACGACTGATATAGGAGGCCATCACCAAAGAGTGATTCGCTAGGAAACCAAACCCACCACCATTGAGTACCACCGGGCTATATACTGGCTCCTGGGTTGCCTCTAATTCACGAATAATTTGTTGCAAGCTAGTCCGGGCATTTTTCTTTTGCAGGACTTGATCAAAATCCACCTCAATGGCCTTAAGAAGTTGAACCATTGCCCAAGCACTACCTCGAGCTTCATAGAATACATCATCAATATCTAACCAAGGTGTTTTTACCTCAATTTCACTCGGCGTAACCGTAGACTGCCTGCCCGCCGTATCACCGGCCAAATCTGTATTGATTCGACGCTGTCCAACACTGGCGCTCAGCCGTTGCGACAAGCTGCCCAGTCTGGTTTCCAAAGTCCCCAACCAGTAACGTAAATTATCTGCTCGGGCATAAAACTGAGCATTGTATTCATCTTCATCCGACAACCGCTTGAGGTAGCTCTTAAGGTAATCAACGCCCTCTCTGTATTCTGATTCTGAGGCAGGAACCATCCAACTATTATGATCAAAATTAAACCGTGATTCTGCCAGTGCTAAATCAGTATCCTCTGCAGATTGCGACTGTGAACGGCTAAATGCCTCCCGCATTGCCTTACTAAAATCTCTTACCTGAATAATAACCCCGTACTCCCAATTGGGCAGGTTATCGAGCCAAACGCCAGGTGGCGCTATATCATTACTGAGGTATCCACCACGTTTGCTCAACAGTGTTTCCATCACACCAATTAATGTGGCCGTCGATGTAACGCCACCAACTACAGGGTCTACCTGCTTAAGAGCGTTCGCCTCAACATCAAACAGCTTAGGCTCTTCACTCCAGAGCCAACCCACTAATAAAGCCAGCAGTAGATAAACCGTCACTATCACCAAACTAATACGCAACCAAGGCAGCCTTTCCCTGCGATCACTTTCCTGGCCCATGATACTGTCTACTAATGACTCCCCCGCCTCACCAGCCCGGTGAAATAATCGACCCACCCACTTGAATCCCTTCATTTAGCTATCGCCCTCACGAAGCACACTTTGTACCGGCATGGTCACCGTCACTTCCGGGCAACCTTCAAAAAGTAGCGTCACCTTATGCTCTTCACCATCTGACAAACTTTTTTTCAGGCCAAACAACATCAAATGATAACCTCCAGGCTCAAAGCTAACGCTTTCTCCCGCAGGCACAACCACCTCACTAACAGGCCGCATGGACATTGTCCCATTGTGGTGGGCGTGGGCATGAATTTCCGCACTACTGGCAACAGACGATCCGGCACCTATCAACCGGCACTCTTGGCTTAACCCATTATTCAGTGTCATAAATGCAGCCGTGACTGTCTGCCCCGGTGGTAAACCTCTAATATAGGCATCACTGACCGACAGCCCATCACCACATGCCGTCATTGCCAGCAGCACCAACAAAATTCCTGAATACTTACTTAAGGGCACCTTAAAAATTCCTTTGATATTAAGATGGCGACTATAACACTGCGTTCATCACTTCAACACTCAGACCTAAGCACATAGCGACTGATACATAGCATCTGGCACTTAAGACTAAAAAATGCCTCTCGCACCCCATGCCGCTCCTCCGTACAATGTCGAACTGGTCTTTGGTTGGCGGTGTCCAATACGCAGCGCCCTACACAAAGCAAGCTCAGTGAGGAGCACCTAACGAGAAGCACGATGCCAAGTCGACTGATAAATTATTTTCTCTACTGCCTGCTGCTATTAGTGCAGCCTATACATGCAGAAGACCTGTTTCCCTCATCCTACAGCGCCACTTCGCTGGAAGAAATTGCACAATTCCTCCCCGTTGAAGATGCCTACAGGCTAGTACCTACAATAGATGGCGACCAACTACTGGTTAACTGGGAAATTGAACCTGGCTACTACCTTTACCAGCATCGCTTCCGGTTTCTGAACAACGACCTTACACCTTTGAGTGCCACACCAGAATTTGAGCCTGGAAAACGCATCTATGATGAGTACTATGAAAAAGACCTGGAGGTTTACTACCATCACACACTTATCCGCCTACCACTGGACGAAAATTACACTGAGCTTATTGTAGAATCACAAGGCTGTGCTGATGCAGGTCTCTGTTATCCGCCACGCCGCCAAACAATCACATTAGACCCTGTGTCTTCTATAGTGACCGTCACCGAAACATCAAACCACAACCTCCGCTCTGGAACAGATGCCCAGCCACCACTAGCGGCCGGCAACTTACTACTGATGATGCTGTTCGCTCTATTAGGCGGGATCATCCTCAACCTAATGCCCTGCGTATTTCCAGTACTGTCCATCAAGGCCCTCAGCCTCACCACCGCCCATCTCAGCAAGCATGGCAAACACCTTCATGGGTTCGCTTATACCCTGGGTATTGTCTTCAGCTTTATGACTATTGCAGCGCTGTTGATGATGCTGCGTCGTGCCGGAGAAGGCATTGGCTGGGGGTTCCAGCTTCAATCACCCATCTTTGTTGGCTTACTGGTTTACCTCTTCGTATTAATGGGTCTTAGTTTTTCAGGTGTATTTACCATGGGTACCCGGCTAATGAATATCGGGCAATCCACTACCGAAGGACACAGCCTGCCATCCTCCTTTATGACGGGCATGCTCGCAACGGTGGTAGCCAGCCCCTGCACTGCCCCATTTATGGGTACTGCTTTAGGGTTTGCCCTGGCACAACCAACCTGGGTAGCCATGTCTGTCTTCTCCTCCCTAGGCCTAGGGATGGCCCTTCCATTATTACTACTATCTTGGTGGCCTGGTATGGCAGCAAAAATGCCTCGTCCCGGTGCATGGATGGAACAGTTCAAGGAATTTCTGGCATTCCCCCTTTACCTGACCGCCGTATGGTTACTGTGGGTACTCGGTCGGCAAACAAGTAGCGATACCGTTGCAGCACTAATCATCGGCGTGGTCCTAATATTATTTGCCCTTTGGGCATTACAAATCCGCAAAAGCCCCCTGACCATTATCATTGCCCTGATTGCCACGGCCTTAGCCTTGATACTTCCCTGGCAAACCCACACAAACAAAGACAACAGCGCCACATTCTGGGAACCCTATAGCGAAACAAAACTCCAGCTGTTACGCGCCAAAGGAGAGCCTGTATTTGTGAATATGACCGCTGACTGGTGCATCACTTGCCTGGCAAACGAAAAACTGGCACTGAGCTCAGATCGATTCTTAACAATGCTGCAACAGGAGGAGATAACCTACCTAAAAGGTGACTGGACCAACTATAACCCTGAAATAACCCGGCTACTAAATAGGCACAATCGAAGCGGGGTTCCTCTGTACCTGTTTTACCCGAAGGGAACGGGTAATCCACGCATTCTGCCCCAGCTGTTGACAGAAAATATTGTTATAGAGGCCATTTCCACGCAACTTGAGTAAATATTGCAAAAAATAGCAACCAGATAGACGAAGTTACTGCATTTCCTGCCATTATGTCGGCATCACTCTCAAACCCCCCAAAAAAAGGGCTAATCATGCTCTCACGCCCTAACCAACGTCCCGAAAAAACATGACTTCCACCTAAACTTGCTGCGAATAGGGCCAAAAATCCTAAAACTATAAAAAATTGGACAGTGTTACACTTTTAATGCAGACTTCTTTCATCGGCCCCACTTTAGGGCTTAACCACCAATATCTATTAAACACTCAAAGCTAGCGGGGACACCATGGCGACCATACTGGTACTACACGGCCCCAATCTGAATTTGCTCGGCTCTCGAGAGCCAGATGTTTACGGTAAAGACAGCCTGGACAACATTAATAAGAACCTGTCCGAAATCTGCATCAAAAAAGGTCACCACTTACTAGCTCTGCAAAGTAATGCAGAGTATGAGTTAGTTGATCGCATTCACGATGCTCAAAAGGAAGGCGTAAACTTTATTATCATCAATCCTGCCGCCTTTACCCACACAAGTATCGCTTTGCGTGACGCACTACTGGCAGTAGATATTCCTTTTATTGAGGTTCATCTATCCAACGTCCATACGCGAGAAGAGTTCAGGCATTACTCCTACTTTTCCGATATTGCTCAAGGCGTTATTTGCGGCTTAGGCGGCCTAGGCTATGAACTAGCACTGACTGCAGCGCTGGACCAACTTAATCCCTAACAACATTTACCATTTGGAGTAACACAGATGGATATTCGAAAGATTAAAAAACTGATCGAGTTAATTGAAGAATCAGATATCAATGAGATGGAGATCAAAGAAGGCGAGGAGTCTATTCGCATTAGCCGCAGCGGCCCCGTAATGACCGCAGCGCCCATTATGGCCACTGCACCAGCACCTGTTGCTGCAGCACCACAGCCAGCTGCCGAAACGGCCGCACCTGAACCAGAAGGTCATGTCGTTGCATCGCCCATGGTAGGCACTTTCTATCGCTCATCGTCCCCAGGTGCCAAACACTTTATTGAAGAGGGTCAGCAAGTCAATGTTGGTGATGTACTCTGTATTGTTGAAGCCATGAAAATGATGAATCAAATTGAATCCGACAAATCAGGCACCATTGGTGCCATCTTGGTCGCAGATGGTGAGCCTGTTGAGTTCGATCAACCCATGATAACCATCATTTAAACCGCAGAGGACAGGAGCAACAGCTATGCTGGATAAAGTGCTTATTGCCAACCGCGGCGAAATCGCCCTGCGGATTCTGCGAGCCTGTAAAGAGCTTGGCATCAAAACTGTTGCCGCCCACTCAAAGGCCGACGCAAACCTGAAACATGTATTACTCGCCGATGAAACCATCTGTATTGGGCCAAATTCATCGGCACAAAGTTATCTGAATGTACCCGCTATTATCAGCGCCATGGAAATTTCTAATGCCCAGGCCGTTCACCCCGGCTATGGATTCCTTGCTGAAAATGCCGACTTTGCCGAACAGGTTGAAAAAAGCGGCTTCACCTTTATTGGACCGACTGCCAATGTGATTCGTACGATGGGCGACAAAGTAGCCGCCATCGCTACCATGATAAAGTCTGGCGTTCCTACCGTACCCGGCTCCAATGGCCCGCTGACAGACGATGCTGCTCGCAGCAAAAAAATTGGCCTGGAGGTTGGCTACCCTGTCATTATCAAAGCTGCCTCAGGCGGTGGCGGTAGAGGCATGCGAGTGGTTCGCAGTGAAGGCGAACTGATCAATGCCATACAAGTGACCAAAGCCGAAGCAAAAGCAGCGTTTGGTGACGACACTGTCTATATGGAAAAATTCCTGGAAAACCCACGCCATGTGGAGGTGCAGGTGTTAGCAGATGGCCAGGGCAATGCCATTCATTTGGGCGACCGCGACTGCTCATTACAACGTCGCCACCAGAAAGTACTGGAAGAAGCGCCAGCACCCGGTATTCCAGAAGATGCTCGCAATAGTGTTCTAAAAGCTTGTGTTGATGCCTGTATCGAAATTGGTTATCGCGGCGCAGGCACCTTTGAGTTTCTCTACGAAAACGGCTGCTTCTTTTTTATCGAAATGAATACTCGGGTACAGGTTGAACACCCCGTGACAGAGATGATTAGTGGTGTTGATATCGTCAAGGAGCAACTGTTAATTGCCAGCGGAGAAAAGCTCAGTATTCGCCAAGAGGACATCACCTTCCGCGGCCACTCTTTCGAGTGTCGAATCAATGCAGAGGATTCCACCACCTTTATGCCTAGCCCTGGAAAAATTACTGGCTACCATGCTCCCGGCGGCAATGGTGTAAGAGTTGACTCCCACATTTATGCGGGCTACACCGTCCCACCACACTATGACTCTTTAATAGGGAAAATAATCACCTATGGTAAAGACCGTGATGCCGCCTTATCACGCATGGCCTGTGCGCTGGATGAACTACACATTGAAGGCATCAAAACCAACACCGAACTTCAAAGAGACCTAGTATGTGACACGGAATTCCGAAAGGGTTGCGTCAACATCCACTATCTGGAAAAGAAACTGGGCTTGTAAAGAAACAGCTGCACAATAAATAAAAAAAGCCCCGCATGTCGGGGCTTTTTGCCCATAGCAAGTCTTCATAGGAGTCGCCATGCCCTGGTTACAACTCAGAATAAACAGCTCAAGAGCACAGGTCGAACGTATAGAGAATTTGCTGCTTGAAGCTGGCGCAGCTTCAGTCACCTTTGAAGACAATGCTGACGAGCCAATACTTGAACCCGCTCTCGGTGAAATGCCATTGTGGGGGCTCACCCGAGTCACCGGGTTATTTGATGCTAACACCAATACTGAGACCACTAACCAGATTCTGGAAAACAAGCTAGGGCAACCACTGCCAGACCATCGCTGGGAACAGCTCGAAGATAAAGACTGGGAACGAGAGTGGATGAAGCACTACCAGCCTATCCAATGTGGTGAACGGCTATGGATTTGCCCCAGCTGGCTAGCCCCACCTCAACCAGAGTGCGTTAATCTATTACTCGATCCCGGCCTCGCGTTTGGTACCGGGACTCATCCAACCACCTTTCTCTGCTTACAGTGGCTTGATCACTTGGCACTAGAGGGGAAGACTGTGACAGACTATGGCTGCGGGTCTGGCATCCTAGCCATTGCCTCATTACTACTAGGAGCCGATTCTACAATTTGTGTGGATATCGACCCACAGGCCCTCAACGCCACCACTGATAATGCCCAGCGCAATGGACTGACAGCAGACCAGACACCGGTTTACCTACCGGACAAAGCACCCAAAACACCCACCGATGTGATGATAGCCAACATACTGGCCGGGCCATTGGTATCACTGGCACCAAAACTAGCCTCACTCACTAAACCAGGAGGAAGACTTTGCCTGTCCGGAATTATCGAAAACCAGGCTGAAGAAGTGATGACCAGCTATCAGCCCTGGTTTGATTTTGACCCACCCGCCATCAGCGAGCAGTGGGTACGACTGACCGCTGTTAAGCGTTGAAACATCCCCGTAGAATAGACTGAGCTAGGTAACGGTTCTGCCCGTATATCATGACTGAGATTATCACCCGCTGCCCAGGTTGCTCGGTATCATTCCGCGCATCACTGGCTCACCTCGAAGCAGCCAACGGCCAAGTAAAGTGTGGCTCCTGCTTGCTCATATTTGATGCCTGCGCCCATCAGATAGAAGAGGAGCAACCGAGCGACAACCCCTACGAAAACAACCTGTCTCTCGATAGCGATGACTTCTTGATTTACGACGACATGGATATCAGCGTGCTTGATGGCTATGAACAGGACGGGCCTCTCCAGCAAGACCTGCTGACAACAACAGAGCAAAGCTCAGCACAACCACCGGGCATTGACTCACACATAAACCCCGAAACCGAAACCGAAACCGGCTTATTCGGCTCTGGTGAGATAACAACAACCCCTGATTTTCTAATCGCACCAGAATCATCCCCGCGCGATTACCTAAAAATGCTGCTTTGGCCAACACTCTCAGTGTTGGCAATGATGGCTCTCATTTTTCAATACATATACTTTCATGCAGATCTACTCGGTACAGCTCCAACCTACCGTCCCTGGCTCATGCGTTTTTGCGACATCACCACATGCAAACTGCCTATCATGAAAGATACGACGAAAATCCGCAGCAGCAAATTATTGGTGCATAGCCACCCGACGATCTCTGATGCACTCATCGTCGATGCCGTCATTATTAATGAAGCCAACTTCGATCAACCTTTTCCCGAGCTTGCGCTCAATTTTGAGGATCTACAGGGTGCCTCTGTTGCACACCGAAACTTTAAACCCGATGAGTACCTACACGGAGAAATGACGGGAGTGTCTATCATGCCCGCTGGTAGGCCGGTGCGACTGACACTAGAAC
>JBALVP010000065.1:0-8621 GCA_036961395.1 Porticoccus sp. | reverse complement strand
GCATTAGTGGCGAGTATCCTGGCGATTATCGTCGTTCTACTTGGGACGTTTACTCGACTTGTGGATGCAGGTCTTGGTTGCCCTGATTGGCCGGGTTGTTATGGCCAGCTACTTTGGGTTAATAGTGTCGATGAGATTTCGCAAGCCGAAGCGTTGTATCCCGGGAGCCCTGTGGAGGTTGATAAAGCTGGGCTCGAGATGACACACCGATTTTTGGCCGGTGCTCTTGGGCTAATCATTGTCAGTCTGGCAGTTATTTCCTGGCGTCAGCGTGATAATGAAAATATGCCATTTCGTCTGCCAACCTTTATTTTATTTTTAGTGGCTTGGCAAGTACTGTTTGGCATGTGGACAGTAGCGCTGAAGTTATGGCCCCAGATCGTCACTATGCATATGCTGGGAGGGGTCGTTACTTTTTCATTGTTATGGCTCTTAACGCTTCGTCTTGATGATCAGCGCTGGAAAATGTCAGTTGAAATTATCAGCAGTCTTGCTCAAATCAAACCTTGGGTCATTATTGCCATTGTTATTACTGGGCTACAGATTTTGTTGGGCGCATGGACAAGTTCAAATTATGCTGCGTTTGCCTGCCCAGATTTTCCGACTTGTCAGAATGAATGGTGGCCAGAAATGGACCTCAGAAATGGGTTCAATATTCTCCAGAGTATCGGTCCTAATTATTTAGGCGGTGTACTGGAAAGTGATGCAAGGGTAGCGATACATGTCATTCATCGGTTGGGTGCCTTGGTGACCAGCATTTATCTGCTTACCCTGTGCTGCCTGCTCTTTACCGTAAAGGATCAACGTGTACGCCGCATGGCGTTAATTATTTTAACCGCGCTATTTATGCAATTAGTCTTTGCTGTGGGTAATGTCGAGCTAATGGCGCCACTGATCACGGCTATAATACACACAACGGGTAGTATCGTATTACTGTTGACGCTGGTGACCTTAGCCACGAAGGTATGGACTGCCAAACAGGAATATCAGAGATTGGAGTCCTGATACAATGAAAGAAGTTGAATTAGAGATGGAAAAAGCCAGCTGGGGTGATTATTTGGAGCTGACCAAGCCCAATGTGGTCGCTTTGATGATTCTGACAACGGTGATTGGAATGTTCCTTGCGGTGCCAGGTATGGTGCCACTTGAGGTGCTCATTTTGGGTAATTTGGGTATTGCCTTTTGTGCCGGTGCTGCTGCAGTGGTAAACCATGTGGTAGATCGCCAAATTGATACCAAAATGGCAAGAACCTTCAATCGCCCTGTTGCTAAAGGTCGGGTTCAGCCGACCCAGGCAATGCTTTTTGCCGCTGTGCTTGGTGTGCTTGGCATGGCTATTTTACTGGTCTATATCAATGCATTAACCGCCTGGTTGACCTTGGCATCGCTGTTTGGTTATGCCGTGGTTTACACGCTGTATCTCAAGCGAGCTACGCCTCAAAACATTGTTATTGGTGGATTGGCGGGTGCTGTGCCGCCATTGTTGGGCTGGACCGCTGTTACTGGTGAAATTCATGGCCACGCCCTGCTGTTGGTGTTGATTATCTTCGCTTGGACGCCACCCCATTTTTGGGCATTGGCCGTTCATCGCAAAGCAGAGTATGCCAAAGCAGATATCCCTATGTTGCCCGTAACTCACGGGGAGAAATACACCAAGCTGCATATCCTGTTGTATACGCTGATTATGATTATTATCACCGTGCTTCCTTTTATTGTGGGTATGAGTGGCTGGCTCTATCTACTCGGTGCATTGGTACTGGGAGCTGGGTTTCTGTATTGGGCAATCGTGATGATGATCGGCAAAAAACCAAATGCGGGTATGGATACATTTAGATACTCCATCATTTACTTGATGGCTCTATTTGTCATTATGTTGCTGGACCATTATCTGATTACCGTACCTTCGTTTATCTGAGTGTCACCCTAGATACCCTTCCCTAACGTGTTCACTGCTGGTGAGCTGACTCAGAAAAAGGATATGAATGTGGCAGGTAACCAGAGTAGTACACGTGGTGTTCGTCTTACCATCATTGGTATCGCTGTGTTTATCACGTTGGTGTTGGTCGGATTTATCCACAAAATCAGTCAGCCTCGCATTCTTAGTGCTCACGAACTGCGAGAAAAGGGTGCGGTATTACTTCAAACACCTCGAAAATTTAGTGAGTTTGAGCTAACGGATCATCGAGGTCAGCCCTTTGGCTCAGAAGACCTTACTGGTAAGTGGAGCCTATTATTTTTTGGTTTCACCCATTGTCCGGATATTTCCCCACAACCATGGCAGCCGCCGCAAAAATGTATAAGGGCCTGGAGCCTGAAGAGAAAGAGCAGCTGCAAATCGTACTGGTGTCCCTTGACCCAGAGCGGGATACCACAGAGAAGCTTTCACAATACGTCCCCTACTTCAATCCGGACTTTATTGGTGCGACGGGTAACCAGTATGTATTACTGAAATGGGCAACTGAGCTCAATGTGGCTTTTAGTAAGGTTTCACTGGAGGGAGGTGATTATACGATTGATCACGGTGCCAATATGATTCTTGTAAACCCTTATGGTCACTACCACGGGTTTTTCAAACCACCTTTCGAGGAAAGGCGTATGCGGGCGGCTTGGCGGTCAATTGTGTCAACATTTGATCAGTAACTCCTCATAGGGTGAATGGCTACCCCGCCAAGTTTTATAAGTACTGCCCTTCCCTGTATTTCTATTTAATTTTTTTCATCAGTGAGACCAAAAATAAAACACCCGCACACAGGACAATAGATGGTCCTGCTGGTGTGTCAATAAACCAGGAAGCACACAGGCCTAATATCACGGCCAGGCAGCCGGTAAGGCTAGCAAAAATTGCCATTTGCTCAGGTGTTTGTGAAAAGCGACGAGCAGTGGCGGCAGGAATGACGAGCAGGGCTGTAATTAAAAGCACGCCGACAACCTTCATGGCGATGGCAATTTCCAGGGCAATTATTAGCATAAAAGCAGTGCGTACCGCCGTGACGGGAACACCCTCGACTTTTGCCAGTTCTTCGTGGATCGTCATTGCTAGCAAGGGTTTCCAAAGCTTCAAAAGAAGAAGAATGGCCAAACTGCTAATGGCATAGATGGTAATTACATCGTTGATGTTGACGGTCAGTAAATCGCCAAATAGTAAGCTCAGTAGATCGACTTTAACCTCGGGCATTAACGCCATAGCAACCAAGCCAATGGCCAGTGATGTGTGAGAGAGAATGCCTAATAAGGTGTCAGATGCCAGGGTTTGTTGCTGTTGTAGAACAACTAGCACTAGAGCTAAGACCAGGCATATAACAATCACTGACAGCGTTGGGCTGATGGAAAGGAATAATGCGAGGGCAACGCCCAACAATGAAGAGTGGGCCAATGTGTCACCGAAATAGGCCATGCGCCGCCAGACAATAAAGGTACCCAAAGGGCCAGTGGCGGCAGCGACACCAAGCCCGGCAAGCATGGCATAGAGAAGCACATCAATCATGATGACACTCTTTTGAATGGGCGGTTGCAGACGTGCCATCAATCACTTCGCCGTGCAGGTCGTGATCATGGTCATGGTCATGAGTGTATAGCGCTGTTTTTGACCCAAATAGCTCAAGAAATGCTGGATTGTTGCTGACCTGATCTGGATGACCGTGACAGCAAATATGCTGATTCAGGCAGATCACTTCGTCGGTAGCTGACATCACTAAGTGTAAGTCGTGTGACACCATAAGCACACCGCAGTGAAGCCGTTCACGGAGTTGCCCAATCAGCCGATAAAGCGCTTCTTGCCCTACCACATCAACACCCTGCACGGGTTCATCCAGCACCAGAATATTAGGTTTACGCAAAATGGCGCGAGCCAAGAGCGCACGCTGCATTTCACCTCCTGAGAGAGACTGAAGGGGTGAGCTTATCAACCGTTCGATACCCACTTCTTTAGCTGCATTGAGGCATTTTTTGGGGTCTGGTTCAGCCAGTTTCAAAAATCGTTGTAGAGTTACTGGTAATGTTGGGTCAATGTGAAGTTTTTGGGGCATGTAGCCGATACGTAAATTGGGATGTAGGGCGACATGTCCTTCATCGGGCTCTACAAGCCCAAGTACAATCTTGACTAAGGTGGTTTTACCCGCCCCGTTAGGGCCTATCAGCGTGAGAATTTTCCCGGGTTCGAGATGAAGGTCAACATCAGAGAGGACGGTGTTGCCGTTGAAGCTCTTACTGATACCATCGAGTTTGACTAAGGGTGCATTCATTTAAGACTCCCCTGTTGGCATTCAGGGCAGAGCCCAGCAATTTCTATAACTTGGGATTCTACTTTGAAGTCGGCCCTCTTAGCGGTTTGCTCAACAGCGATATTGAGTTGGTCAGCACTGCACTCAGCCGCAGAGCCACATTCTCGGCAGATTAGAAAAAAATCACTGTGATGACTGCCAGGAAAGGGACAGCCAATATAGGCATTAAGCGTAGCAATGCGGTGAATTAAGCCCTGCGTTAACAAGAATTCGATGGAGCGATATACAGTGGGTGCCAGAATACGTTTTCCTGATGCCGCATTCAGAGCCATTTGATCTACAATATCGTATGCACCGAGAGGCCGGTGACTGGCCCAAATGGTTCTTAGTACGGCTTCACGAATGGGTGTGAGCCTGACATCGCTATCATCACAGAGTGTTTTTGCTCGAGTCAGGGCAGCGCTAACGCAGCGCTTATGATCGTGTGAGTGGTAGGCGAGACGGGAGTTTGTCAGCATACGTACTGCCTTGTGTAAAATATAATGTTATTCTATAGCATTATTGGTCATTCGCAAGAATTGCGTACTGTTTTGGTGGTGACTCTTACCCAAAGATAGAGCTGACTTCTCATGTTTTAGTACTTTGTATTATTAATGGCGTGTGTTGATATTTCTAATCGTTTTTCAATCATTACAATATAACATAGTAAAAAGTTGAGCTGAGAGTGAATAACGTATTTATTACTGCCCTGCTAGCACTGTTTTTTTCGGCCCTGCCTTCAGTGGCGGCTTCAAAGCCTATGGTGTTAGCTTCGATTAAGCCGGTCGCTATGTTGGTCAAAGCGGTTGTTGGTGATGAGCTTTCTGTGGAGCTGTTGCTTGAAGCAAATATCTCTCCTCACGACTATGCTCTAAAATTTTCGGATATCAGGGCTATCAAAAATGCTGATTTGGTCGTTTGGGTAGGCCCCGAATTAGAGGGTGTGTTAATAAAGCCCCTGGCGGTAGTACCTTTTGATGAGCAGCTACAGCTAACTGACCTGATAGCCCTACATTGGCCCAATGATGCGGATGGTGAGCATGAAGATCATGGGCATGGTGTATATACCAGAGATCCTCACATCTGGCTTAACCCTAAAAACAGTTTATCTGTGGTCATGGCTATTGCTGAGATATTGAAAGAAAAATATCCGGAAAAAAGCTCGATATTTGAGAAAAACTCCAGTGATTTTATAATAAAAATCAATGAGATAGACTCTTTTATCCAAAACCGCATTGAGGCGGCCAGTGTTGGTCTGGCTAATGGGCGCGGGTTTGTCGTGACCCATGATGGCTATGGACATTTTGTCGATTATTACGGGTTGAATCAATTGGCCACAATACAGTTGGCTAGCGGGGGAGTCTTGGGGGCTCGCAGTTACGGTGAGATCTTGGCAATGGGTGAGCGAGTTACTTGTGTCTTTGGTGAACCACAGCTAAATAATAAGTCTTCCATCAAATTAGCCTCACAGCTAGGTGCAAATTGGGCGGAACTAGATTTGATGGGCAGCGATATCACCTTAACCAAAGAGAGTTATCTGCAGTTTTTTAGCGGGTTTGCGAAAACGTTTTTTGGCTGCCTGGAGAAAAAATAAATATTAGCAGGGCAGGGGATGATAGCCAGTGATTCGTCGCTGCAATTTTTGCTTATATTCTGAAGGATCATGGACAACCGAAGGTGCAGAGCTCTTTTCTGAAGGTAGTGATGTGAGGAGGCGTGACACCCAAAAGCGTGTTGCCGAGAAGCAGAGAATATCTTGCCAATATTGCTCCTCGCAGGGCGTAAAAGGTCTTTCTGCATGATAAGCACAGAGTAAGGCTTTGGTGAGCTGTCGGTCCAGTTCACCATGTTCATCACAGCACCATTCATTAACGGCCTGGGCCACGTCAAAAAGTAACCAGTCTGTACAGCTAAAGTAAAAGCCTGTAACTGCCTCTAAGGTTTCTCCCTGAAAGAACAGTTGGTCCGCAAATAGGCTGCCAATCAATGGTCCACAGGGAAGGTTGGGGTTGCTGTCGATAGTGTGTTTAAAGCGAGAAAGCTGTTCCGTTAATAATGCAGCATCACCAGTGGCAAGTTGGGGGAGTAGTTCCTCTGTGGCCAGGTTAAGCCAAACAAGGCTGCGAGGATTTCCATAGCTTAAAGAGAAATTTTGAGACTTTGCATGCATCTTCCCTAAAAAAGCACCTATTTCCTTACAAAAAACCAAATTAGTCTGACGGGGTGGCTGGCCTTCGGGGAGCTTATATAACAAGGCGGGTGAGTCACCGAACAGAGAAATATAGTTGTTTTTATTATTGCTCAGGCACGGTGTAACCGGTATGCCACGATTGTGTAGATGCTCAATAAGGGCTGAAGAAAAGACTAAGCGTTCTTCAGCGGCGGGCTCAACAACGACCAGTAGGTATGGGCTAGGAGCTGATGAATTAGCGCATTTAAGTTGGAACCGGCAAGTGTGGTGCGTGCGGGCTGTGTAAGTTGCTTCAATTTGTTCGGCATCGCCCAGAGAGTACTGGCTTAAAAAAACCTGAAGATTATTGATATCAGATGTTATAAAAGAAGCCACAATTGATTCACCGCCAGAACTACCTGCTAAAGAGTACCTCCTTGTTGTCTCAAATGAAACAAATTGCGTTATGCTTGGGCCCCTAAAATCTGTTCATTCTGGGCACTATAAATGACAAATAAAGCACCATTGGTTCTGGTTGATGGATCCTCCTATCTTTATCGGGCCTTTCATGCATTGCCGCCGCTGATCACGTCTACGGGTATGCCCACAGGTGCCGTGAAAGGTGTTATCGCTATGATGCGTCGAATGGTAAAGGATTACCCGGACAGCCCTGTAGTTGTGATATTTGACGCAAAGGGCAAGACCTTTCGCGATGAGCTTTATGAGGAGTACAAATCTCACCGCCCGCCAATGCCTGATGATCTACGGCAGCAGATTGAACCTATTCACCAGATCATTCGTGCCATGGGCTTACCGTTACTGATGGTGGATGGAGTAGAGGCCGATGATGTTATTGGTACCCTGGCACTAGAGTCTTCAGCCAAACAGCGTCCAGTGGTGATCTCCACTGGAGATAAAGATATGGCGCAGTTGGTCAATGAGCATGTAACACTGGTCAACACCATGACAGAAACACACCTGAGTAGGCAGGGTGTGATGGACAAGTTTGGTGTTCCACCGGAATTGATTATTGACTACCTAGCGCTGATCGGTGACAAGTCGGATAACATTCCTGGTGTTCCGGGTGTGGGTGAAAAAACAGCGCTGGCTATGCTGCAGGGCATCGGTGGCCTTGAGGCCATTTATGCTGATTTGGAAAAAGTGCGCGACCTGGAGTTCCGGGGCGCGAAAAAAATGCCAGAAAAACTGGCTGAAAACCGAGACCTGGCAGATATTTCTTACTTGCTTGCTACCATTAAGACTGATGTGGCGCTGGACCGGGATATAGATAGCTTGGTTAATGGGGAGCCGGACAACACGGCGCTCCTTCATTGGTTTAGGAAGCTGGAACTTAAGACCTGGACGGAAGAGCTACTGGAAGCAGATCGCAATACATCCGATCTAGTAGAGCCAGAGCAGGTAGATAAAGACTATCAGATAATCTTAACTGAGCCAGAACTGAGCAGATGGCTAAAAAAACTGGAGCAAGCAGATTTTTTTGCTTTTGATACTGAAACCACAAGCCTGGATTATATGCAGGCAAAAATTGTGGGTGTGTCTTTCGCCGTGTCACCTTACGAAGCAGCCTATGTGCCAGTGGCCCATGATTATTTGGGTGCACCAGAGCAACTTAGTCGTGAACTAGTGTTGGAAAAGTTGAGACCGCTGCTGGAAGACCCTGCCGTGGAAAAGCTCGGACAAAACCTGAAATACGATATGAGTGTGCTGGCTAACCATGGCATCAAATTGCAGGGGATACGTTTCGACACCATGCTGGAATCGTATGTGGTGAACTCCACGGGTAGCCGACACGACATGGATACCCTGGCCCTAAAATATTTGGGCGAAAAAACGATTCACTTTGAAGATATTGCCGGGAAGGGAGCCGGACAGCTAACGTTTAACCAAATCGCCATTGAAGAGGCGGGATTCTACGCTGCGGAAGATGCAGATATTACCCTGAGATTGCACCAAGCACTTTGGCCAAAATTGCAGGAGAGTGAGGGGCTACAACGGGTTTTTGATACCATTGAAATGCCGTTGGTACCCGTACTGTCTAATATAGAAAGGCACGGAGCAATAGTAAGTGCTGACTTACTTCATAAGCAAAGTCAGGAGCTTGGCGCTCGACTTGGTGAGCTTGAGCAACAGGCCTATGAGTTGGCTGGAGAAGAGTTTAATTTGGCATCACC
>JBALVP010000064.1:0-8811 GCA_036961395.1 Porticoccus sp. | reverse complement strand
CCATGACAACATCATCTTGCACAATGGCCACAATTCGGTCGAGAACCACTTCCTCTGCACCTATGGGTAAAGAGGGTAGAAAAAAAACAACGGCCAGGGTGGCAACACTCAGTAGCTGAATGAATTTACTGCGTACGATCATGGTTTAGTCCGCATGGATTAATTAACAGGAGGTTCATAGCCGTAGACACTCTCTTGAATGATGGATTCTACTTTAGAGCCGGTACCGGCAAGGCCCTTAAACTGGAATTGTAGGAAAATACCTTTGTCTTCTTCTAGGTCTTCTGGCCGTATATTATCATTGCGGTCAACCCACTTCCGACCCAAGACGCTCAGGCGCCAGCAACAACTGTCATATGAGAGACCAAATAAGGTTTCAAGATTTTGACTGTTAGTGAGGTCGTAATTGTAGCGGCCGATGAAGCTCCAGTTTCCGAAGAGAGGAAATACGGTAGAGATATCTCCCTGCTCAATATCTTCATCTACATCATCAAAGTCAGGATCATCGTAATCCCTAGTCGTTTTTCGGTTAAAGCGATAGGCCAAATTAAAGATTCGGTTGCCCCGATCGTGATAGCGTAGGCTTGTGTTACCACGATCTAGCTCGCTATTTTCGTCATCGTATAGCGCATCAGCTTTGAATTTCATGTTCTCGCTTAACCTAAGGGAAAACTCGGCTGCATAGGCAGACTCATTTCTCAGTAGGCCATCAACAATTTCTTGTTGCTTATCTGTTAGGTTTTTGTCGTCAGGATTGTCTTTTAAGAAAGACTTGGTCAGTGTTGGGTCAAGATTAATATAACGGTCATCTAGATAGAATATTTGACCAAGACTGGCTCGCAACCACTCAATGCCGGTGCTTTGGTTGACCAAGCGTGAGGTCAGTCCAACGGAGACATGTTCTGTGTCGCCAATGCGGTCGCCACCGACAAATCTATCATCTCTAAATAGCTGGCTGTAACCAAAAGTGAGTAGTGATGTGTCGAAGTCAGGGAGGTCGCTTTGATCTTCGTACTTGGCGTGAACCATATATAGCCTTGGTTCGAACGTTTGTGTAAAGCCATTGAGCGAAGTTGTATCGCGCTCCATATAAAGCCCTGCATCGATAATGCCCACAGGAACGGTGACAGAAGGGCTGTCATCATTTTGAGGGCTACCAACATTTTGTTGATATACCGATTTGTCCAGATCATAGGTGATGTGTTTTACTTTTGCGGTAGGGTGGAAGTAACCCCAGCCCCAGTTTTTATCCCAGCTGGCTGCATAATCTAGCCTTAGTCGATCACCAATGATGTATGTTCCATCTTCATCAGCCAGGAAGGTGTCAGTTAAGAGGTTAGCTGATACTGACTCATCGTCATCTCTATGGTCAAAACTGGTGAGTTGGTTTTTGAGATCAAAGACAAAGTCTCCAAGTCGATAGCCGCCATCTGCATGGACTCTGGGCAGCAACTTATGCTGATCACGTGCATTTTTATTGTTGCTAATAGTTTGAAACCCTTGCCCTTTAATGCCGACTTGCCAATTCTTGAGGCGGTAGCTGGCAGAAGCCATTTCTCTCAGATGGGTCTGACTGTTGACTTCTAAAGTAGTATTGCCGAGATCCTTAAAATAGTCACCATCACTGACCCGGGTGTAATCAATTTTAGTTTCCCAGCGGCGACCAACACCACCGAGGTGGTCAATGCTGGTTATCCATCTATCTTCACCTTCATAATCGATAACGTCACTTGAGTCATAATTATCTGCGTCACCCCCGTCATCACTGGAGAGGAATGCACCACCAATAATGGTATTGGTCAGAGGGGAGAGGTGACGTGCTTCCACTTCAAGCATGGCGCCACGCTCCTGTAGATAGCGTGGCGTGAGAGTGGCGTCATAATTGGGCGCTAGGTTCAGGTAGATAGGCTGCGCGTAGTCGACCCCATTCGCATCACTCATTTCGAAGCTTGGGAATAGTAGGCCCGAGGCGCGGCGGTCATCCGTGGGGAACCGTATCCAAGGTACGTAAAGAATAGGAATATCCTGTACCTCTAGACGTACATGTTTCGCGTGGGCAATCCCGGTTTCAGGGTTGATATCTACTTCTGAGCTCACCAACTGCCATGCGCTACTGCCTGGTTCACAGGTGGTGTAGGTTGCATTGTCTATGTAGAAGATATCGTCGCTGGGGCGATTTAGGCGATCAGCCGTGCCACGAACACCGGACT
Source organism: Porticoccus sp. (assembly GCA_036961395.1). Lineage (GTDB taxonomy): Bacteria > Pseudomonadota > Gammaproteobacteria > Pseudomonadales > Porticoccaceae > Porticoccus. Next base: position 6,601 of record JBALVP010000064.1, on the reverse strand, counting down.
CATGAAATAAGTAGGTTGCATCATTAACCTGGATATCTTTAGTGTCCATATTGGCGTGGGCTGTTTCACCGGTAAGCAATAGTCCAGGCTCACGGAATTGTACGTTGCCTTCCAAGTCGACGGTGCGCTCATTTTGATTCACGGTGGCGAAGTCACTACGGATTTGACGGTAGCCCTGTGTCAGCTGCACTTTACCTTCGAGGTGTGCCACATTTTCCTGAACGACCTCTGTGGAGGTGGATGCTACACGCAAAGAGGCTTTTTCCGGTTCTAGGTCAGCTTCCGGGTAGTCTCGTTTGGGTTCTATATAAGCACCACAGCAGCCATCTGCCATTTGCTTTTGTTGTTCGGGTGTCAATGTCTCTTCATCGACCCAGTCAAGGTTCTTGGCCAGAAGAACTTGAGGCCCTGTATCCGTTGGAAGTAATTCTGGAACTGAACGTACGGGTCTTGGGTAGGCTTTACCGGACATGACCTGTTCGTCACAGACCCAGTTGCCATCCTCGCCAGCTTTACACGCCCATTGAGTGTGCTGTTCGGGGCTCGTGCTCTCCGCTAAAACCGGTTCGGTGCTCTCCGCCAAAACCGATGTTGGAATCAACAGGCTGAAGAGGATTAAAATAATGGCTTGGGGGTGATACGAGCGCGCAGCTTGGTAGAGCCCAGTGGAGGTCTGAATTAGGGTTTTTGGCATTCTTATTATCCGTATTCTCTTCTGGCAAGCTGTGGCCATATTCGCAACGCACCATTTTACCCATTCTGAGGCATCATGCGAGGGTTTGAGGTAGAATGGCGAGCCTTTTTTCCAAATGCCCCATAAATTATGAGTGATTCGCAGCACTTGCAAGATTGGGTTGAGATATTTCTACCTGATTCATGTATTTGGCAAGATAATTTGTCGATCCTTCCACTAAATGGGGATGCAGGCTTTAGGCGCTATTTTCGGGTAAATAGTAAGCCATCACTGATTGCTGTATCGGCACCACCTGAACACGAAAATAATCCGGCTTTTGTCAGTGTGGCATTGTGGCTAAAGCAGCATGGCCTGCACACACCGACTATTTTTGCTGTGGATTATCAACAGGGTTTTCTATTATTGGAAGACTTTGGTGATGACCTGTTATTACCGCACTTGTCACCTGCCACTGTTGACCCCTTCTATGATGCTGCCGAGGACGTGTTATTAAAGATTCAGCAGGCACCTCGAGCTTCGGACTTATTTCCCGACTATAGTCGTCAATGTCTACTGGATGAAATGAAGCTCTTTCCCGAGTGGTTTTTGAGCCAGTTATTGGGACTTGAATTACAACCCAGTGACCATGTGCTGCTGGATGAAACTCTGGCACGGTTGGCAGATAGTGCACAGGAACAGCCACAGGTTGTAGTGCACCGTGATTTTCACTCGCGCAACCTGATGCTGTTGGCCGATAAAGAGGTCGGTCTGATCGATTTTCAGGATGCAGTTATTGGCCCTGTTACCTATGATTTAGTGTCTCTACTGCGAGATTGTTATATTCGCTGGCCATCGGATTATGTTTTACAGCGGGCATTGAATTACTATCGACGGGCAGAGACTGTGGGCATTGCACCGCCGGCATCCGATAGACAGATTCTTCGGTGGTTTGATCTGATGGGTTTGCAGCGGCATATCAAGGTATTGGGTATCTTTGCCAGACTTTGTTTGAGGGATGGCAAACACCATTATCTCAACGACCTGCCCCTAGTGATTCGCTATACGTTAGAGCAATTGGAAAGACACCCAGAACTGGGCGAGTTTAAAGACTGGTTTGAGTCGCGAGTATTGCCGTTATTGCCCCAACAAGCCTGGTTCCAGCCTTGGGAAACGGCAGGTGACTAGAGCCTGTCAACGCTAGTTAATAAGGATTCAATATGAAGGCAATGATTCTTGCCGCAGGTTTTGGTGAAAGGTTGCGGCCATTAACTAATGATACTCCCAAGCCGCTGTTAAAAATTGGTACCAAGCCTCTGATTCAGTACCACGTCGAGCGACTTGCTTCTGCAGGTGTTCGTGAGTTGGTCATCAATACCTCTTGGCTGGGAGATCAAATTGAATCATTTCTTGGTGACGGCTCTCGTTTTGGTGTCAGTATTGCTTGGTCTCGTGAGGTTGAGCCACTAGACACCGGGGGTGGTATTCGTCGAGCATTACCCTTGCTGGGCAGTGACCCATTTCTTGTTATTAATGGCGATGTTTGGACTGATTATCCATTAGAAATATTGGTGGAGCGAGAATGGTCAGAAGAAATAGATGCCCATCTTGTGTTGGTGCCTAACCCTGAACATAACCTTAAAGGTGATTTCACCTTGGATTCACAGCGTTGTGTGCGCTACCCCTTAGAGAGTGATGAGAGTGTTACTTTCAGTGGAATGAGTGTGATGCGCCCTGAGATGTTTGCATTATTTTCATCAGCCAGTGAAAAGTTTCCTATCAGGGATGTGCTAGCGGGGAGTATTAATGGTGGCTATGTGACCGGTGAGATATTTCATGATACCTGGTGGGATGTGGGTACAGTTGAACGGTTGCAGGCATTGAATACATTGGTCTCTAGGGATGTTCGTCCTGGCAAAGAGGTAAGCCCGTAAAAAATCGTCGATAGTTAGGGATGGGCACTAATGCTCTGGGTGGGGGGCCTTCTGCCTGCTGCTGTCTTATTAAAATTACATGTCGTTTCCCTGCCCGTCATTATTATTGTGGTATAGGTTTAATGAGGATGGAGGTGAAATTTGCAGCAAGCAGTTATTAGGTGGCGGTGGGCTTTTATCGGCTGCCTGATTCTGATCATGGTTATGTCATTGATGCCGGTTAATGGTACTGGCTGGTTTCCCGGTCAAGATAAATTGATGCATACCATTAGCTTCGCCGTATTGTTCCTGCTCGGATCACAGGCATTTCATGGGTCAACATCCTATTGGCCACTTTTTCTGGGGTTATTGGTTTATGGAGCTTTGATTGAGTGGTTACAGGGAAAAACGGGTTATCGAAGTATGGAAGCTTGGGACGTGGTAGCAGATGTTTTTGGACTGGCCATTGGCCGCTTAATCGTAGTGTTTTTGTCGTACAAAAAGGGTTGATTCATTGCTCATCAAGCCCTCCTCTTTTTACGCCCTTAAAAAGTTGGGCGGCAGGGCTCTACCGGAGAAGAGATAACATTTTAGTTTTCTTGGAGTGACAGCCGTAAGTTATGCGGGTGTAGGGTAGGTTTACCACAAAACATCAGAATGAGCGTGGTGAGATCATCCCAAGGGGACGCTGTACGCATGCCTTTAATGGCGCGGTCGATACCTCCGGCGAGGCGCAGCATGTGCTTTAGTTGATTTGAGGGTAGTCGTTTTATGGCGTCTTTTACCAGTGGCTTTCGTTTTTCCCAAACACCCATGTTTTTAAGTGCCCAGTCTAGATGGTCTCCGCCGGCCACGGCATCGCTGGCTTTGATAAGAGTACGAAGTTCTCGGGTCAATGCCCATAGAATGACCGTGGCTTCGGTTCCTTCATCGCGCAACCCTCGCAAGGTTCGGCAGGCACTTTGAGCGTCTCCCTCCATAGCCTTGTCTACCAGTGAAAATATATTAAAACGGGCGCTGTCGGCGACAATAGTAGACATGGTGTCTCCGTCTACCTCTCCATCAGGAATCAGTAACTTAAGCTTTTCAATTTCCTGTACCGCCGCCAGTAAGTTTCCCTCTACTCTATCTGCAAGGATTGAGATAGCCTGACCGCTGGCATGGATGCCTGCTTGTTTTAGTCTCTGGTTGATCCACCGGGGCAACTGGTTTGGGGGTACTGGCCATGACTGTACGAAGACCCCCTGGCTTTCAATAGCCTTAACCCATTTGCTTCTGGTTGTCGCACTTTCAAGCTTGGGGGTAATAATCAGCATGAGTGTCTCACTGCTGGGATTGGTGATGTATTCCTGCAGTGTTTTTGAACCCTTATCTCCTGGTTTTCCTGTAGGGATACGGATTTCGAGAATTTTCTTTTCTGAAAAAAGTGAAAGGCTGTTTGCCTCGGTTAAAACTACATTCCAGTCAAAGCCGGTTTCGGCGTGCAGTAGTTCTCGTTCGGTATAACCTTCGCTTCGGGCGGCGGCTCTAATGGCATCGGTAGCTTCTTGTACTAATAGGGACTCATCACCACTGATAAGGTACACCGGGGCCAAGGGCCCCTTTGATAGATGCGCCTTGAGTTGCTCAGTTTTGAGGCGCATTTTCAGATGTGGTTGTTTCAGGCGACGAGGTGGAGAGATTGTTGACGGCGCTGAGGCGGCGCATAATCTGTTGCACTAAGTCTTGCTGCATTTCTTTCTTCAGTAATGCGGCTTCCTCTATTTTTGATTGCACCTCACTTTCATCGAAATCAAGGTACCTTGAGGTTCTTAGTGTGGTACGTGGTAACAATTGGGTGCCATCAGGCGCCAAAATCAGGATATCAACTTCTTCTGTTAGCTGGTATTCCGCCGCCCTTGCTCCACCGCTGACTGTGGATGTGCGCCGAGAGCTTTTATTGTTGAGCGTGACAATACTGTATTGTGCCTCTGTCACATTTCCTGTCACGACAATATCATTACTTTTCAGGGTTCTTGACAAGAATTGGTAAAGATCGCTTTGTCTGTTCTCTGCACTGATATGGACGCTAGATATATTGTCGGCAACCAGGCCTGTACCGCGAAGGTGCCAACCGCAACCGGTAACCATCGTTGCCATAAGGAGGCCGGTGATAGCAAGATGGATCAGTTTTTTCATTGTTATTCCTTTTTTCTCAACGGTAGTTGTGTCGCGTTTAATTGGCAACAATATTAACCAGCTTGTTGGGGACTACGATTACTTTACGGATGGTTTGCCCTTCCGTAAAGCGTTGAACATTTTCATGATCTCGTGCCATCTGCTCGATATCTTCTTTTTTGGCCTCAGCAGGTACATCAATTTGGGCTCGCAGTTTACCATTGACCTGAATTGCCATCTGGATGGTTGTTTTGACCAAGGCAGATTCATCGACTTGGGGCCAAGGGGCGTCGAGCAAATTATCTTCATGGCCTAGCTCTTGCCACAGGGCAGAGCAGACATGCGGAACGATGGGAGATAGTACCAGTACAGCTGTTTCCAGCGCTTCCCGCTCTACCGCCAAGCCATTGGGCTTTTCTCTGTCAGATTTCCCGACCTCATTAAGCAGTTCCATGACAGCCGCAATGGCTGTGTTAAAGGTTTGTCGACGGCCAAAGTCATCACTAACTTTAGCGATTGTTTCATGAGTTTTTCGCCGTAAATCCTGTTGTTGTTGGCTCAGCCCGCTGGTATCTAATGTGATCGAGCCCTTTGCAAGGAGATGTGCATATACCGCTTTCCAGAGTTTACGCAAAAAACGGTGGGCACCTTCTACAGCGCTGTCATTCCATTCCAGTGACTGTTCGGGGGGGGCGGCAAACATAGTAAATAACCGTACGGTATCTGCGCCGTATTGTTTTATCAGAGCCTGGGGGTCTACTGTGTTGCCCTTGGACTTTGACATCTTGGTGCCGTCTTTTAAAACCATACCTTGGCAGAGAAGCTTGTTGAAAGGCTCATCAGAATCCAGCAGGCCTTCATCTCGCATTAGTTTATGGAAGAAGCGAGCGTAGAGTAGATGCAATATGGCATGTTCAATACCGCCTACATATTGATCGACGGGCAGCCAGTAATTGGCGGCATCACTGTCGAGCATGCCTTCACTATAATTGGGGCAGGTGTAGCGGGCGTAGTACCAGCTTGATTCCATGAAGGTATCAAAGGTATCTGTTTCGTGTTCAACAGCTTGACCGTTGAGTTCGGTCTTACGCCATTCGGCATCAGCCTTGAGGGGTGATTGAACACCATCCATCTCCACATCTTCAGGTAACAATACCGGCAGTCGGTCAGCCGGAACCGGGATTTCACCACCATTTTTACTAAACATTGGGATGGGTGAGCCCCAATAGCGCTGGCGGGAAACGCCCCAATCCCGTAGACGGTAATTGATTTTGATCTCACCACAGCCTAGCTCTTGGAGTTTGTTGGCAATCGCATCAAACCCTTCTTCAGAGCTAAGGCTATCAAATTCCCCAGAGTTAACCATAAGGACTTCATCAGAAGATTTTGATGCGTACCAGTCCTGCCATTGTTTATCATCAAAGCCAGTATTTTCAGACGAGTTGGTTTTCTCAAAAACCTGTTTGATGGGTAAGCCATGTTTGTTGGCAAATTCAAAATCCCGCTCATCGTGAGCGGGCACGGCCATAATGGCACCAGTGCCGTATTCCATTAGCACATAGTTGGCCACCCAGACCGGCACTTTTTCTCCGGTAATGGGATGTATGGCATCAAGCCCCGTGGCCATACCTTTTTTTTCCATGGTCGCCATATCAGCTTCGGCGACTGACTGCACTTTGCAGTCTTTGATAAAATTGGCCAATTCGGGATTATTTTTTGCCAGTGCTATGGCGATGGGGTGCTCCGCCGCAATACTGGCGTAAGTGACACCCATCAAGGTGTCGGGTCGGGTGGTATAGACCGCAAAGCGGTCTGTATCATCAATAGCCTCAGCTAATTTAAAGCTAAATTCAACGCCGCG
>JBALVP010000063.1:4833-8862 GCA_036961395.1 Porticoccus sp. | reverse complement strand
GGTATCGGCTTCCAGCCTATTACTCTGGGCAGCCGCATTCTTCGTGTTGAAACCGCTATTCCCGTGCTGCTATCAAAGCTGTTTTCATAGTTAACTCGGATCTGACACACACGACTAGCAACGCCCCCTATTCCCTATACATCTCATAGAACACTAGGGTATATTTCTATCCAACCTATTTGGAACGAATGTTCTAAGATAATATCCATGGCTAAAATTAATCTGAATACTTCCCTTAAAGGAGATCAGTACCAATGAAATTTTATGACTGCTCTATTGCCCCAAACCCTAGACGAGCCAGGATATTTATTGCGGAAAAAGGACTGAATATCCCCAAAATTGAAATAGATATTGTCGGTGGCGAAAACCTAAAAGATGAATTCCTGTCAGTGAATCCGCGAGGGCTATTGCCCGTCTTAGAGCTTGATGACGGTACCCGATTTGATGAGACCATGGCTATCTGTAAGTATTTGGAGGATATCTATCCAGAGCCTCCATTGTTGGGCACCACACCTGTGGAGCGAGCTCAAATTGAATGCCTGCAACGGAAAATGGAGTTTGATGGCATGATTGCTACCTCCGAGGCCTTCCGCAACAACACCAAAAATGAGAGCTTCTCGTACCGAAGCCTCCCAGGCGTGGATGGTATACCTGCAATTGATGGGCTGATGGAACGTGGTTATAAAACACTCGACCTCTTTTTCCATTGGCTTGAGCACTACCTTAAAGACTCCAAATTTATCACTGGCGATCGTTTTACCATGGTGGATATTACCGCCTTCTGTGCCGTAGATTTTGCCAAGTGGGCAGAGGTGGAAATTCCGAAGGAAAACACCAACACGTTGCGCTGGTATGACAACGTATCAGCTCGACCAAGTGCTCAAGCCTGAGCCATTACCAATAAGTAAGACAAAGGAATAGTTTTCACACACACAAAAGCCCCCAATTTGGGGGCTTTTTATATTTGGCGGTGAGGGAGGGATTGATCCTGACAGCCTTAGGGCTGCCAGAACCTCTGCGAGGCTTCGTCGCTTTCGCTCCTCGTCCAAAATGCTCAAGCGCATTTTGTCGAACCCTGCGAGGGGTCTCACCCAACCCATACCCTATAAACAAAAAAAACCCGGCTGGAGCCGGGCTTTTTGTTTATGGCGGTGAGGGAGGGATTCGAACCCTCGATACGTTGCCGTATACACGCTTTCCAGGCGAGCTCCTTCAGCCACTCGGACACCTCACCGTGTCTTTTTGAGGTGCGCAACTCTACACAAGCACCCTCTAAAAAGCAATTGCCGGGGCCGTGTTCAAGGCCATGTCTGAAAGTATCCGTGAAGATCAGGTTCCGGGGCTTCGGGCACCTTTCCCTGAACCGTTCCCAGATACAAAAAGCCGACAATCCTCTCCGAATTCTCCAAACCAAGCCCCTTCATTATAGTGCTATCGTAGGCCGGATCTCCTGTACGCCATATAGCACCCACCCCCTGCGCATAGGCCGCAGTAATCATATTCTGTGCGGCTGCACCTGCAGAGATAGTTTGCTCAATTTCAGGTACTTTGGGGTTCTTTCTCGGGCTAGCAATAACAACAACGATCAGGGGTGCCCTCTGCGGACGGGCTATCATTCGTTCTCGCCCTTTATCCGTCAGCACCTCACCTCGGTCCTCAGATGACTTAACAAGTAATTGCCCTAATTCAATGAGCCCTTGTCCCTCAATGAGGAGAAAGCGCCATGGCCTCATTCGACCATGGTCAGCAGCACGAAATGCCGCTTTTTTGATGTTTTCCAGAATATCTCCCTGTGGGGCCGGTTCTGACAATCGAGGAGATGAAACCCTACCCTGTAATGCATTGAGTGCATCCATTGTTTCTCTCTTTTTCTAATGTGTTCTCAGGATGTAGCAAGACCGAATACAATTCCCCATAGAAAGAATGGACTTTTCTACTCAGACATCGTGTAATTATGCGCATCATCATAAGCGCTGGAGTCACGATCTTACAGGATGACTGTTGAGAGTACGAAAGAGACTGAACGATTCATATTTCACCAAAGCCTTTTCCGCTTTTTGGTGGGATTGGCCGGTATTACTACATTAATCTCATCCCAGGCTAAACAAGGGTACGACTTTTTCTTAGTAACGCTCATACTGGCGATACTTCTCTATATCATTGCTTCCCATTTCATTTGCAGTTCAGTCGGCAAACAAAATAAGACTCGTATCAATCAGTGGCTAGCATCATCAGATGCCTTCTTGCTCGGCTGCTTAGTGGTTGTTATTGATCTTAACCTCCTTCCCTCACTGTTATTCATCCTGATGTTACAGTTCAATGCGCTGATTAACGGCGGCGTCAAACGATTAATTCCCGATAATTTGGCATTGGGGCTTGGGCTCATCCTGCTCATTCTTATACAGCAACCACATTTGAATTTTTCTGCTGACTTGAAAACAAGTATCGCACCGCTAATCGCTCTAGGAATCTATTCCTGCATCTATGGAGTGAGTTCTTTTAACCAAATAAACGGTTTGCTAATAAAACAAAAAGATGCAGAAAAACAGCTAGTGCAAATGAAGCTGAGAAATTACCACCTGTCAAAATACCTCTCGCCAACACTACGTAAGGCCATCCTTTCAGGCAAGGATGTAAAGCTTGAAACCCAGCGTAAAAAGCTGACTATTTTCTTTTCAGACATCAAGGGGTTTAGTGAGCTATCTGAAGAAATGGAAGCAGATGCTCTGACCAACTTGCTCAATAATTACCTGACAGAGATGTCAGAAATCGCCATCAAACATGGCGGCACCATCGATAAGTTTATTGGTGATGCCATTATGGTGTTTTTTGGCGATCCAGCCAGTAACGGTGCGAAAGAAGACTGTGTCGCGGCGGTATCCATGGCAATTGCCATGAAAAAACATATGAAAGAACTACAACAGCAGTGGATTAATCAGGGTATTCAGAAACCATTAGAAATACGAATGGGCATCAACACCGGTTTTTGTACCGTAGGCAATTTTGGTACAGAAAATCGCTTGGATTACACCTTACTCGGTACAGAGGTTAACCTGGCAAGCCGCTTGGAATCAGCTGCAGAACCGGGAGAAATCCTGATTTCTCACGAAACCTACGCACTCGTTAAAGATCTGATCATGTGTTATGACAAGGGCGAAATTCAGGTTAAGGGCTACCAGCAGCCTGTGCGAGTTCATTCTGCTGTAGAGCTTCGCAGGAACCTAGGGAAGGATCAAACTTACTTTGAACACCTGACCAATGGCTTTTCTATTTATATGGATTTAGACCGGGTGCGTAACTACGACAAAGACAAGATTATGGAGTCCCTCATTGATGCAGCTAACCGTTTAAAGAGCAAAGATATTTTCTAAGTATTTAAAGCCGGATTTTTTACCACTACCACCTCAATCACTACTGCCTAAATAGACGTAATTTCGGTGGGTTCATTTTTTTTGAACTGCGATAGGGATTGATATCCAGCCCACCTCGACGAGTATATCGAGCATAAACCTCTAATTCATCGGGCTGACAAAGTTCGTTAATCTCTGTAAAAATCTGCTCCACACACTGCTCATGAAAACCCTGGTGATTTCGATAAGAGATAATGTATTTAAGCAACCCTTCTGGAGCAATTGGCCATCCGGTATAACGAATCAGGAGACTTGCCCAATCCGGCTGCCCGGTGACAGGACAGTTCGTTTTTAACAGGTGACTGTAAAATGATTCTGTGACTGTCTCTCCCCCATCATCAAGACTCAGCAATGAAGGGTCGGGTTCATAGGTATCTACAACAAGATCAATATCCATATCATCTAAACAAACACCGGGAAATGATGCGAGACCGAGATTTCGGTAGCTATCCGGGGTATGTATATCGACAAGTACCGTCCCATTCACACACTCAGCAATATCTCTTTCTAGAACAACACTCACATCCTGTGCAGAGCTGTATTGCTCTTGGTTCAGCGAGTTCAGGTACAGCTTGAGGGATTTTGACTCCACCAGATTTTCGGTATCACAAGGCATGGC
>JBALVP010000063.1:0-4734 GCA_036961395.1 Porticoccus sp. | reverse complement strand
CGCCCTTGGGAACGAGAAATAGCACTGAGAACCTCTGGACTGTAAGAGGTTGGATAGGCTGTTTCAACCCCCAATAATAAGCTTTTATCACTCACTATAAATCTCCATTAGCATCCTATATCTACACAACATATTAGTAACACTAGTTACGCAGTTTATTGCCTCGATCCAGTAGATATAAAGAAAAGATAAACAATGCCACACAGAATCCGATGACCATACTAAAAGCCCAGGCCACATTAATATCCGTTATCCCCAGGAGGCCATAACGAAAGGTATTCACCATATACAGTATGGGGTTTGCCTTTGACACACCCTGCCAAAACTCAGGAAGCATATTGATAGAATAGAACACCCCTCCCAAATAGGTAAGAGGTGTCAGAACAAAGGTTGGAATAATGGATATATCATCAAAGCTGTTAGCAAAAACTGCATTAATAAATCCAGCCAACGCAAACAGAACGGCTGTCAGAAAGACAATCGCTACCGTCACGGGAATATGACTGACCTGAAGATCAGTAAAAAACAGAGAGAGCAAAGTTACAATCAACCCAACCATCAACCCCCGACATACACCACCAATCACGTAGCCCAGTAAAATAATATAGTTAGGCACGGGTGATACGAGCAATTCTTCTACACTCCGCTGGAATTTGGTTCCAAAAAAAGAAGACACTACATTGGAATAAGAGTTGGTAATGACCGACATCATAATCAATCCCGGCACCACAAACTCGATATAACTGAAGCCCGACATCTTGCCAATTCGCGGGCCTATCAACGTGCCAAAAATGACAAAATAGAGAACGATTGTAATGGCTGGTGGCAATAGCGTCTGTAACCAGATTCGGGTGAACCGCCTGATCTCTTTAACAAGAATGGTACTAAATGCGATCCATTGCTCTTGGGGGTTCATTGCTTGCCCTCTTGGCTGATCTGGACTACTGGGGCGGCGCTGTGTGACTCCACCAGTGAGACAAAGAGTTCTTCAAGGCGATTGGTTTTATTACGCATACTGACCACATGAACCCCATGAAGACTCAAACTCGCAAAGAGAGCATTAATAGACTGATGCTTTTCTACTTCAACCTCAAAGCTATGGTTGTCAATTAACTGCCCCTGATATCCTTCCATGTGAGGAAGTTCTGCTAACGCCTCTTGAGTATCCAGAATAAAAACCTCTTTATTCAACTGCCTCAAGAGTGATTTGGTGGAGGTATTCTGAACAATCAGACCTCGATCAATAATCGCCACGTTGCGGCACAGGCTCTCAGCCTCTTCCAGGTAGTGAGTCGTCAAAATTATAGTCGTGCCGCTGGCATTTATTTCCTTGAGGAACTGCCACATAGACCGGCGAATTTCAATATCCACACCTGCTGTAGGCTCATCAAGAATAAGTAGCTTCGGTTCGTGCACCAATGCTCTCGCAATCATTAAGCGTCGTTTCATTCCACCAGATAATGTTCGAGAGGGTTGGTTACGTTTATCCCATAACCTCAGTTTCTTTAGGTATTTTTCTGCCCTCTGCTCGGCCAACTTTGATGAAAGGCCAAAGTACCCCCCTTGTGTTCTAACAATATCAAACACTTTTTCAAACTGGTTAAAATTAAACTCTTGAGGCACCACACCAATATCTTTTTTTGCCAAAGAAAAATCTTTATCAATATCAGTGCCAAAAATAGATACATCGCCACTGGTTTTTTTCACCAAAGAGCAGATAACACCTATTGTTGTGGACTTCCCTGCACCATTTGGGCCCAGCAATGCAAAAAAATCGCCTTGCTGTACATCTAGGTCAATCCCTTTTAGGGCCACAAAGCCACTATCGTAGACCTTGTGTAAATTACGTATGGACAAAGCTGGGGTCATAACATCTCAATAACCAATTGTTCAAAAATATGCGGCTTAAGTCATACCGATAACCCAGTAGGCCAACCAGTAAACGTTGTCTTTCGTGTTGAAACAAACGGCAGTAGCAAGATACCAAATTACGACCGCATCTTCGGTGTAACGGTTAGTCTAAATCACTTTGATAGCCGATGGGGGGGGCTGAACAAAAAAAAACGCAGAGTCATAGACTCTGCGTTTTTATTTGGAGCGGGAAACCGGGTTCGAACCGGCGACCTCAACCTTGGCAAGGTTGCGCTCTACCAACTGAGCTATTCCCGCGCTGTCTCTATAAGTTAGAGATAGCAATAAAATGGCGTCCCGTAGGGGAGTCGAACCCCTGTTACCGCCGTGAAAGGGCGGTGTCCTAGGCCTCTAGACGAACGGGACACAATGGTTCTCTCAAGAGAGGCGCGCATTCTAAGAAGCCGGCTCTATGCTGTCAACCCTGCACTTCAATTTATCCAACCGGAAAGCCTTTCTGAACGAAAGAAAAATCATCTAAGTTGATTGATTGACGATATCAACAATACCATCACCCCCCCCCAACGAGGTCGACAAGGGCCCAATCATTCCTTTTCAAGAAGGAGAGATGCTGAGTTGGTACAATACCTCAAACCCGTTGGCTGAGGGCCATCGTTGAAAACATGTCCCAAGTGAGAACCACAATTGGCACAGTTAGTTTCCGTTCGATCCATGCCATGACTGGGGTCAGAGAATTCGGCAACCGCATCACTATTCACCGGCTGATAAAAACTCGCCCACCCAGAACCGGAGTCATATTTATTGGTTGAATGGAACAGTGGCTCTCTACAACACCGACACAAATACGATCCAGCAGCTTTCTCATGACAATATTGCCCAGAGAACGCTTGCTCGGTACCCTTTTGTCGACAGACATGGAACTCCTCAGCGGTCAATTTCTCTCGCCAATACTCATCATTCATTTCTTGATCATTGCTCACAGTAATTTTCTCAATCTTCCCTAGTTGTCTCGGGACTTGGTGATAGCAAGCCCTAGTTATAGCCGGCATTTAATATACAATAGACTTCATAGTAATTTCATTGACAAATAACAACTGATATTTATGCCGCAGATTAAAAAATCAAACAAATTGAATAACGTCTGCTACGACATCCGTGGCCCTGTACTCGACCACGCTAACAGGCTTGAAGAAGACGGCCACCGCATTCTCAAACTGAACATTGGGAACCCAGCATCGTTTGGCCTTGAAGCACCCGATGAAATCATTCATGACGTTATCCATAACCTAGCAGAAGCACAAGGATACTGCCACGCCAAAGGAATTTATAGTGCCCGAAAAGCTGTGATGCAACGCTGCCAAATTCAGGGTATCCCTGATGTAGAAATCGAGGATGTCTTTCTGGGTAATGGCGTGAGTGAGCTGATAGTCATGGCTATGCAGGCATTACTCAACAATGGCGATGAAATTCTGGTCCCAGCTCCTGACTACCCACTATGGACAGCCTCGGTGACACTGGCTGGCGGCAATGCCGTCCACTACCTTTGTGATGAAGCTAATGAGTGGCAACCAGATATTGAGGACATCGCCCGAAAAATTACACCAAACACTCGCGGTATTGTTGTTATCAACCCGAACAACCCAACTGGGGCTGTCTATAGCGAAGAGGTCCTACAACAAATTGTTGAGTTGGCCAGGAAACACGATCTAATCATCTATGCCGACGAAATTTATGATCGTATCCTTTACGATGATGCCGAGCACATTCCCTTGGGGAAACTCGCTACTGACGTGCTCTGCATCACTTTGAACGGCCTATCAAAAACTTATCGACTGGCTGGTTTTCGCTCTGGCTGGATGGTCGTTAGTGGAGCAAAACACCGCGCTCGTAGTTATATTCAGGGCATCGAAATGCTTGCCTCTATGCGACTGTGCGCAAATGTTCCCGCCATGTATGCCATTCAGACGGCTCTAGGAGGCTATCAAAGCATCAATGATCTCATTGGGCCTGAAGGACGCCTATTACAACAAAGAGATAAGGCATGGTCATTGTTAACCCAAATCCCAGGGGTCAGCTGCGTCAAGCCCAAAGCCGCCATGTACCTATTTCCACGCTTGGATCCGGAAGTTTACCCGATTGAAGATGATGAACAGCTGGTACTAGACTTATTGTTGGATGAAAAAATTCTGCTGGTTCAAGGTACAGCATTTAATTGGCCGTACCCTGATCACTTTCGAATTGTCTTCCTGCCCAGAGAAGATGACCTGGAAGAGGCCATAGGAAGGCTTGCCAATTTCCTTGAGCAATATCGCCTCAACAATGCCAGTAATAAACCCAAGCTAACTCAGGTGGCACCCTAACTAAACACTTAGCCAACCGGGTAAAGGATCCGATCTCTATACCCCGTGATGATAGGAATATACCCTGCCAAAGCTTTATCCAACGCAGGGTCATTGCTGTCCACCAACAATGGTCTACCGTTGAGTTCAGAAATCTTTGTCTTTGTGGCGATGACCACTAAGTTATCGCGGCCCACCTGTCTAATAACAGAAGGGGTCAGTTGATGGTTCCCACGGCCTAACAGATGTCCCTGGCCACCTATCGGTGTAATAACAACTTTCACCTTTCCATTGGCTTCAGCAATTGCCTGCTCGATGTCCGAACCAATGACATCCAATGCCAATACTTGCCGATTTCGAACAAGGTCAACACCTAACAAGGTGTTTTCAAGGCCCAGCTCTTCCATAAAACCACGTGTGGTTGAACCCGGGCCAACGATATAAAGACAATCATCGTCCATATCCTCGATGACTGTTCCAGCGATATCCAGTAGCACAAGCTCTTCCACTTCTCGTCCTCCAG
>JBALVP010000062.1:2890-8966 GCA_036961395.1 Porticoccus sp. | reverse complement strand
AATAACAATGAGTTTTATAATGGCTCTCGCCTAGAGCAAGACCCATTGTTCAAGATTGGTGCAAGTGCTGAATACACCTTTCGCCCAGGGCTTCGTGCAACTGTTGCTTATGCATACGATTATGGCGGTGAAACATCCGTTAACGATGTAAAAAGTAACAACCGTAAACAGAATGAAGCCTGGGCAATGAGCATCACCTATCCTTTAAGTCCTACGGCTGGTGTTAAGTTTGCTTGGATCCAAACTGAAACCCAAGAATCTACGGGGCTAGATTCGGAGTCTTTCGTGGTGGCTATTGTGGCTAGTTTTTAGTGTTATGCCGGGCGTCTGGATCATAGCTGGTGGTTTTTGAAAAAAGTGACCGCCATATGGTTTTACTCTCACAGCGGTAATATTTTACTTTTGCTTCGAAGGCCGCTTGATGACAGCGTTTATGAGTAATAAAGCCTGTTTCCTGCACAGAAAACTCTTCACTAAATAGATCTGTTTTAATCTGTAAATCATAGGTTGGGTAAAACAAGGATAAACCAACCAATGTCAGGATAATAAAAACAGCTTTCATACATTCCTCCTTGTCAGCACCATTTGAAGTGGCACAGTATATAGTGAGTCTCTTGAGATAGGGTTGCAAAGGTTCAATTTTAACGTATTTAAACCCCAAGCCTTAGTCTTTCATCCCTTAGCCAAAACCAGACGAGGAGCATAGCGATAAAGCTGGCCAGTGCTCCAAAGTTAAAGGCCAATACGGGTTGAATATCCCAGATTAGGCCACCAAAGTATGACCCCAGGGCTCCTCCTGCCCCAAAACAAAAAGCGCTGTATACAGCTTGCCCCTTCCCTTGGTTAGCGGGTTCAAATAAGCGACGAATACAATCTATCGCAGCAGCATGGAATGCACCAAAGGTGAACGCATGGAAACATTGAGCTAATAGTAGAATCAGCAGGTACTCCGCACAATAACCAACTAATAACCAGCGTAAGGTCGCAAGGGCCAAACAACTGAGCATAATGGCTCTAACATTGAACCGAAGTAGCAATCGATGCATCAGGATAAAAAGGCAGACCTCGGCAACGACACCCACTGACCACAGTGTGCCAATACCACTTCGGCTGTAGCCAAAAGACTCCATATAAATACTGAAAAAGCTGTAGTAAATGCCGTGGGATACCTGCATCAACATGCCTGCGAAAAAAAAGATAATAACAACGGGTTTCTTGAGGACCGCCATAAACTGTTGAGACGCTTTTTCATGCTGTTGATGATGTGGGTTTGGTACAAATAAACTGCTTAGAAAAATACCTGCCAATAGCAGCAGGCCGATAATGGGTAATGTTTGAATATCATGGGTATCGAACCAAAAGCCACCACCCAGCACACATATGATGAAGCCAACGGAACCCCACAAACGAATTCGACTATAGGTTTCTGGTTGCTGGTCAAGGAAGCTGATGGTGATAGCTTCGTGCTGTGGCAGTATCGCGTTCCAGAAAAAACTGTAGCCCGCCAAGACTAATGCTATTGACCAAAATTGTTGGTCGATAAACATACCTATGAAACAGAGAAATGAGAGTAAAGCCCCAAGACGGATGATCAGCAGTCTTTTACCTGTGTAGTCGGCAAGCCATCCCCAAAGGTTTGGGGCGATAATTTTAGTGGCCATGGGGATGGCCAGTAGAAGGCCAATATCAGCAGATGAAAACCCTTGAGATTTTAGATACAGGGACCAATAAGGATAAAGTGCCCCAAGCAAGCCAAAAAAGCAAAAATAAAAGGCTGATAAGCGCCAATAAGGCACTGGTAATGAGGTCTTCCCTTCCACCAGCGGTTAACTGGTTTTTGGCTGTGTATTCAGTACCGGACTGACATTGGTATCAGCATTCTGAGCTCTGTCTCGCAAGAAATGATCCATCAAGGTAATGGCCAGCATAGCCTCTGCGATAGGTGTTGCTCGAATGCCCACACAGGGGTCGTGCCGGCCCTTGGTGATAACCTCAATAGCATTACCATGTACATCCACAGAGTTCCCTGGAATGCGGAGACTACTCGTTGGCTTCAACGCTATGTGAGCAACGATGGTTTGACCGGATGAAATACCGCCAAGAATGCCACCGGCATTATTCGAGAGAAAACCCTCTGGGGTAATTTCATCTCGGTGCTCCGTGCCTGTCTGGGCAACAGAATCAAACCCTGCACCAATTTCCACACCTTTGACCGCATTAATACTCATCAGCGAGTGCGCAATTTCGGCATCTAGTCGGTCGAAAATAGGTTCGCCTAGCCCCGCTGGGACATTGGTGGCTGTGACAGTAATTCGAGCGCCAATAGAGTTCCCGTCCTTTTGTAACTTCTGCATAAAGGCTTCCATTTCAGGCACTTTGTCAGGGTCAGGACAGAAAAATGGATTGTTTGCGACCTCTTCCAGCAACACTTTCTCAGCTTTAATAGGACCCAACTGGGATAGGTACCCTTTAACCTCAACCCCCATGGCATGTTCTAGATATTTCTTGGCGATAGCACCTGCAGCAACTCGCATAGCGGTTTCGCGGGCAGATGAACGGCCTCCACCACGGTAATCACGAAAACCATATTTCATGTGATAGGTGTAGTCAGCATGGGCGGGACGGAACTGATCCTTGATGTTGGAGTAGTCCTTAGAGCGCTGATCCGTATTTTCTATGATCAGCCCAATGGGTGTCCCTGTGGTTTTTCCTTCAAACACGCCCGAGAGTATTTTAACCACATCCCCCTCCTGGCGCTGGGTCGTATAGCGAGATTGGCCGGGCTTGCGGCGGTCCAAGTCATGTTGCATATCCGCTTCGGATAACTCAAGTCCCGGGGGGCAACCATCAACAATACAGCCAAGTGCAGGCCCGTGGCTTTCACCAAAAGTGGTCACAGTAAATAGCTTGCCGATGGTATTGCCGGACATAAACACTTCCACATTAAAAATTAGCATTTTACCTAAGAGCTAGCAGATAACATCAAGCATAATAGGATGAGAAGGTGGATATTATACGATGATTATTCTGATGTCGTTACGATGAAATGAATTCTTCTCGGTATGTTGAGAGCTGCTCAGCTGTGATCAAGAACACACCGTGCCCTCCCCGCTCAAATTCCAGCCACATAAAGGGTACTTGTGGGAATGCCTCTTCGAGGGCCTCCCACGAATTGCCGACCTCTACGATCAGTGTGCCCTGTTCATTTAAGTGTTCCCCAGCTTCAAGTAACAATTGGCGAGTAAAATCGAGCCCGTCTTCTCCTGATGCCAAACCTATTTCAGGTTCATGGTGGTACTCATTGGGCATAGATGCCAAGTCGTTTGCATCAACATAGGGTGGATTGGTGACAATCAAGTCGAACTGTTGTGAGCCGAGTCCAGAAAACAGGTCAGAATGGACCGTGCTGACTCGTTGATCCATTTCATGAAGTTTAATGTTTTGTGCTGCCACATCCAGAGCATCGGTCGATATGTCACTCAGTGTGACAAAGGATTCAGGAAAATAATGAGCACAGGCAATACCAATACAGCCGCTACCGCTACACAGGTCTAAAATTCTGCTGGGAGTCTGGATCAGCCAAGGTTGAAATTGTGCTTCAATCAATTCAGCAATGGGTGACCGTGGCACTAACACCCGTGGGTCAACACTAAATTTAAGCCCTGCAAACCAAGCTTCTCCCGTAAGGTATGCCACCGGCAGCCGCTCTTTTATACGGCGATCAAACAACGTCGTAATAATGACCGCTTCTTCAGGGGATACTGCTTGATCTAAAATGCTGCTATCAGAGTCCCAGGGTAGTGATAATGCAAATAAAACCAGAGAAAGGGACTCGTCCCAGGCATTGTCAGTTCCATGCCCAAAATAGAGACCGGCATCTTCAAATAAATCTGCTCCTATTTGAATATAGCCACCAACAGTTTTCGGGTTTTCTGACGTATTTTGCATAGCGCGCATTGTACCGGCAGCGTAGATAAATGGCTTTACGTTTATAGTAGGCTGACGTACGGTTATGCACCCAAACTATTAATCATTTCATAGAGACGAATATTGAAGACTTCTGATTGTTACACCCAAATTATTGAATCAACGGGTGAGGATGTTTCTCGTCCCGGCTTAGTGGATACACCTGAACGTGCCGCCAAAGCATTCGAGTTTCTAACCCGCGGTTATCACCAAACCTTGGATGAAGTCATTAATGATGCGCTGTTTCCTTCGGAATCCAGTGAAATGGTCATTGTTAAGGATATTGAGCTCTATTCACTCTGTGAACATCACCTACTGCCCTTCATTGGCAAGTGTCATGTCGCCTACATCCCCAACGGCAAAGTACTT
This sequence comes from Porticoccus sp., assembly GCA_036961395.1. Lineage (GTDB taxonomy): Bacteria > Pseudomonadota > Gammaproteobacteria > Pseudomonadales > Porticoccaceae > Porticoccus. Next base: position 4,631 of record JBALVP010000062.1, on the reverse strand, counting down.
GGGTTGTCCAAAGTGGCACGCCTTGTCGATATGTATGCTCGCCGCCTGCAAATTCAGGAAACACTGGTTTCCCAGATAGCCAAGACCATTGAAGAGGTCACAGGTGCTCAGGGTGTTGCTGTAATTATTGAAGCCAAGCATATGTGCATGATGATGCGCGGTGTTGAAAAGCAGAATTCAGTGATGAAGACCTCTGCCATGCTCGGCTCATTTAGGGATAATCAGGCTACACGTAGTGAATTTCTCTCGCTGATTAACTGTTAGGTACAGTTACTACTGTCATGCTAGCTCAGTGATAAAAGCGCCTGAGTTGAGAGATTTTTGGAGTGGTAGTATTTCTTAAGGGTGCGTTAACCACTTCATGTCAGCACAACCCCGGCTAAAAGCAATAGTGTCTAGGCAGGCCAGGGAACTGGTGTCCATTGACCATCCAATGCCTGGTTTATCCGTTAGGTATTCCAATATCTGACCAATCAATGGTTGATGGCTTAGAAGTAAAACCTGATCGATATCTAGCAGATCAATGCAGTGTTCCACAGCATTGATCTGCCCTTCAGAACGCAGGGAATCTTCAAAAAGTAATTCTCCCTGATAATCTAGTGTTTCAGTAAGCGTTTTAAGCGTTTGTCTAGCCCGAAGGGTTGGACTGCAAAGAATCAGTTTGAGCTGAGATAGCTCAGGTCGGTGTTGTTCGACAATATGCCGGGTATTGCTCTCACCCTGCACTGACAATGAGCGCTTTCCACATGATGCATCAAAGGGAGCATCACCATGGCGCAACAGGTAAATTCGCATAGAATCAGCAACAGAGGGTGCTGTTACGCAGTTTTATTATCATCGTGAGGGTTTTGTTCATCCCCAGTATCAACAAATGTCGGGACGTCATCTAGATCAGTCGGTTCAACCGAAGTCTCAGCCTCTACAAACTCAGCCTCAATAACATAATCAGTCTGTCGTTCTTCAGTCAGTGGCACGTCAATATCAGGCCAGTCTGAAAAAGGGAATGGCTTATCATCATTGTTAAAGGTAATAAATAAAAATGCCTGATAAACCCATTTAGAGGTCCCCTGCCCTAAATCACGCAGGTTGTCGTTCCCAGCTCCTGTTACCAATACAAGGATAAACTGTAAGACAGCAACTACCCAGATAACCATCCGAGCCACCACAGATAACAACCCAAATACCAGCATATAAAGTAGGCGAATCCAGGTTTCAGTATTCAGTAAGTTAGTTTTAGTTTGTTTTTCCATCATGGCCCCACAGTGAATTCAACATCAGTACTTTGTTCAGCCAGCATCAGGCTACTCAGTACTTCATGAACTGGCTTGTTGTTAAACATTGTTTCGTAAAGAGCACTGACCAATGGCATATAGATACCAAGCTGTTCTGCCTCTTCCTTGATAATTCGAGTGGTATTGATGCCTTCTGCAATCTGCCCTACTTTTTCAGTAGCCTCATCAATAGAAAGCCCTTCACCTAAAGCGTAGCCTATCTGAAAATTACGGCTCAGCGGCGAGGTACAAGTGACATACAAATCGCCCACACCACTCAGCCCAAGAAATGTCATAGGATTGGCACCTAAACTTGCGGCAAAACGACTCATTTCAGCAAGGCTACGTGTAATAAGCACACTGACCGTATTTTGTCCCATTTTCATGGCGGCCGACATACCTGCCGCAATGGCATAGATATTTTTGAGTGCACCTGCCAGTTCTACCCCAAAACGGTCATTGTTAGCATA
>JBALVP010000062.1:0-2790 GCA_036961395.1 Porticoccus sp. | reverse complement strand
GCTTGGGGAAGCTCTTCCTCAAGGATTTCACTCATTAATTTAAAGGTATGCGCTTCAATGCCTTTGGCGGTACTAATCACTTTGGTATCAGGAGCGATATGAGCGTGTGCTTCCTGAGCCAAGTGTCGAAAGGCCTTGCTGGGGACAGAAAAAAATATCGTATGGCGCCCTTTTAGGCATTCCTCCAAGCTGGAGGAAAACTTAAGTGTTGGCTCAAGATGATAGCCGGGCAGGTATCGGGTATTCTCCCGGGTTTGAGAGCACTGCTTGGCATTTTCTTCATCACGCATCCACAGAACAACATCATGGCCATTCGCGGCAATCATATTTGCGATGGCAGTGCCAAAGCTGCCTCCACCTAGTACTGCAATTTTATTTGGTGTTGCCATCACTGAGTTTCGATGTTGTCTGTGTGAAGATTATAGAGCTATTGATGTAGATGTGGCTACGACCTCTCCTCAAACAACAATTGATTTAGGCGCTTAACAAACAGAGAGGGGTTATCCAACTGTTCCCCAGCAGACAATACTGCTTGATCGTATAGCAGCTCGGCTAACTCAGCTGATTTTTCATCACCAGCCTCTTCACTGAGTTTTTCCACTAATGGGTGATTGATATTCACTTCCAGTATGGGTTTGTCTTCTGGTACTGACTGTCCGGCAGATTCCATTAATTTTTTCATCTGGGGGCTTAAAGCATGCTCAGCGTAAACAAGACAAGCAGGTGAGTCTGTTAACCGGCGGGTTGCACGAACACTTTCCACTCGACCATTCAGACTGGTTTTAATCTTGTCCATCACATCCGATGAGGATTCTGTGTCGGCTTCATCATCCTTATCCGGGCTTCCGACAATGGATTCATCCAGCTCACCCTTGGTGATGTCTTGAAACTGCTTGCCATCAAATTCATAGAGGTGAGAAATAGTCCATTCATCAAGGCGGTCCGTAAACAACAGGACTTCGATGCCTTGTTTTTCGAAAACCTCAAGATAGGTACTGTTACGAGCTGCCGTTAAACTATCCGCGACAAGGTAATAAATTTTATCCTGGCCATCTTTCATTCGAGAGATATAGTCAGAGAAAGAAGCGGATAGTTCCTCTCCCTCAGTTTTTGTGGTGGCGAAACGGAACAGGCCACCAATACGTTCAGCATTTGTCGTGTCCTCGGGAGGACCTTCTTTAAGGACACTACCAAACTCCTTCCAGAAATCAGCATAGATGTCTGGCGTTTCCTTGGCCATTTTCTCCAATAGATCCAGTATTCGCTTCACCAGAGCGCCTCGAATACTGTCAACAGCAGGGCTACCCTGTAGGATCTCACGAGAAACGTTGAGTGGCAGGTCACTAGAATCCAGAACCCCTTTAACAAAACGTAAGTACATGGGTAAAAACTGTGAAGCGTCATCCATGATAAACGTACGTTGAATGTACAGTTTTAAGCCTCGGGATACCTCACGGTTGTGTAGGTCAAATGGCGCATGGCTGGGGATATAGAGGAGGCTAGTGTAGTCGAGCTTGCCCTCAACACGATTGTGACTCCATGTTATGGGGTCTTCAAAGTCATGGGAGACATGCTTGTAAAACTCTTTATATTCCTCGTCCTTAATGTCATTGCGAGGCCTAGTCCAGAGTGCAGTAGCCGTGTTGATAGCTTGGTATTCCTCGGCGGCGGGCTCCGCATCTTCACCATCATTCTGAGAAGCCAATTTCTTGATCTCAATGGGAACAGCAATATGATCCGAGTATTTTTTTATGATACTGCGAACACGCAAGTCATTGGCATATTCCTCTGCATCTTCCTTCAGGTGCAGGGTAATAGAGGTACCTCGATCAGATTTTTCAATATCTTCAATGGTGTATTCAGCTTCACCTTCACAGCTCCAACGAACGGCTTTGTCAGCAGCTAATCCAGCCCTGCGAGTCTCAACAACTACCTTGTCCGCCACAATAAAGGCAGAATAAAATCCCACCCCAAATTGACCAATAAGTTGGGTATCTTTCTTCTGGTCACCACTCAAACCCTCAAGAAATTGAGAGGTTCCAGATTTAGCAATAGTCCCCAAATGCTCAATGGCATCCTCGCGAGACATACCAATACCATTGTCATGAATCGTGATAGTTCTCGCGGCAACATCGGCATCGATTCGTACACGAAGATCAGGGGCATCTTCATAGAGAGATGAATCGGCCAGGGCTTCAAAACGCAGTTTATCGACGGCATCGGAAGCATTTGAGATCAACTCTCTCAAAAAAATCTCTTTATTGCTGTATAGCGAATGAATCATTAGATGCAGAAGCTGCTTTGCTTCTGTTTGAAAACCAAGGGTTTCAGCACTCATCGGTATTTACTCTCCAATCTCTTATTTAAACACTGGTAGGAAGGTGGGGTTAAATGAATATATTTCAAGAGCAAATGAAAGAAACTTAGGCGTTTAATTTAAGTAGGTGCTTTTGTTTAGCCATGTTCCAGACATAAAAAAGGCGACCATTAGGTCGCCTTTTTTAAAGAAGGTCCCTGTTTTACCAGCCAGTAACTTCTTTCAATCCATTACCAATATCAGCCAGACTACGAACAGTTTTGACACCAGCATCTTCCAATGCGGCAAACTTCTCATCAGCTGTACCTTTACCACCAGCAATAATGGCGCCAGCATGGCCCATACGTTTACCGGCAGGAGCTGTAACACCAGCAATGTAGGATACAACAGGCTTGGAGACATTCTCCTTAATATAGGCCGCTGCTTCTTCCTCAGCAGTACCGCCAATCTCACCAATCATGACAATGGCCTCG
>JBALVP010000061.1:0-9099 GCA_036961395.1 Porticoccus sp. | reverse complement strand
ATGGTGGTCAGGTACTAGTTGTCACTAACGAAACTATTGCCCCTCTGTATCTTCAGTTGGTACTTGATAATCTTACTGCTTATCAAGTAGACACAGTCATACTGCCTGACGGCGAGCGATATAAAAACCTCGAGATACTCAATCATATCTTTGACAAATTACTGATTAAACAACATAACCGTCGAACGACACTGATTGCACTTGGAGGTGGTGTTGTGGGTGATATGACGGGATTTGCTGCTGCGTGCTATCAACGCGGAATTCATTTTATTCAGGTACCAACAACATTGCTTTCGCAGGTAGATTCTTCCGTAGGTGGTAAAACGGCTGTTAATCACCCGAAAGGTAAGAATATGATAGGTGCCTTTTATCAGCCGCAATGTGTGATTGCTGATACGACGACATTGAATACTCTTGATGATCGGCAATTACGGGCAGGCTTGGCAGAAGTGATTAAATACGGTTTGATTACTGATTCTGAGTTCTTTTGTTGGCTTGAACAAAACATTGATCTATTACTGAAGAAGGATCCCAAGGCGCTGGCTTTTGCAATAGAAAGATCCTGTGAAAACAAAGCAAAGATTGTGAGTCAGGATGAGCGAGAAGGTGGGGTTAGAGCTATTCTGAATTTGGGGCATACCTTTGGGCATGCCATTGAAACTGCTCAGAATTACAGTGATTGGCTGCATGGTGAGGCCATTGCTGCTGGCATGGTAATGGCGGCTGAACTGTCTTTCTCGCTAGGGTGGATTTCAGAAGAAGATGTTCGTAGATCCCAAGCACTGTTTGAGCGCTGTGACCTTCCAGTGAGCCCTCCAGCATCGATGACATCTAATCAATTTCTTGAACTTATGGCTGTTGATAAAAAAGTGATGGATGGCTCCATTCGTCTCGTACTCCTAAAAGCTATTGGTCAAGCAGTCGTAACATCAGATTTTGAGCACAAACTGCTAGTTGAATTACTCCAAAGAAACTAATACCTAGGATAAACGTGGTCCCCTCTTGGGGCTATTGCGCTGATAAATATATTTTTTCATCTTCAGAAATTTGTGGCGCTGGCTGCGGATGTGTAAAATGTCACTCCTTTCGCGCCTATGAGTCGCCATTTTGGTGAGTTTTATTGTCGCAACCAACTGTTTTTGTTGAAACTTTACCTAGAGTCTTATTATGTCTACTGGTCTTTATCGGTTAGATGAATTCAAAGATAACTGTGGCTTTGGCTTAATTGCCCATATTAAGGGGCAGGCAAGCCATCGCCTTTTAGAAACTGCAATTGAAGCGTTAACCTGTATGACCCACCGTGGCGGGATCGCCGCTGATGGTAAGACGGGTGATGGCTGTGGTTTATTGCTACAAAAGCCTGACAGTTTTATGCGTCAGATCGTCAGGGAGCAGTTTTCTGTTGACCTGCCTGATTTATATGCAATTGGCGCAGTCATGCTAAGCCAAGATTCGGTTCAACGCGAGAGTTCAAAAGCAGCCATGTCTGCGGCGTTATCTGTCCAGGGTTTGACCGTTGTTGGTTGGCGAGAAGTTCCTACTGATGATGCCTGTCTTGGTGAAATTGCATTAGCAACACTACCCATTATCGAGCAAGTGTTTGTGACCGCAGGCAACCTTGATGAGCAACACTTTAACGCCCGTCTCTTTATTGCGAAGCGAAAGGCTGAAAAGGCTCTCGAGGAAGATACTGCGTTCTATATTGCCAGCCTAGCGACAAATGTGATCAGCTATAAAGGGTTGATGATGCCTGTGGACTTGCCAAAATTTTATTTAGATTTGGCAGACCCTGCGTTGGAAACAGCGATTTGTGTCTTTCATCAGCGGTTTTCTACCAACACTATGCCTAAGTGGCCTCTGGCCCAGCCATTCAGAATGTTGGCACACAATGGTGAGATCAACACTATCCCAGGCAACCGAAACTGGTCTGTGGCGCGTACGCCTAAATTAAAAACTCCTCTCTTACCAGATTTGCAGGAGGTTGCACCTCTCGTTAATCGCACCGGGTCAGACTCATCAAGCCTCGATAATATGCTGGAGGTTCTAGTGGCTGGTGGTATGGAGCTACATAAAGCCGTTCGCCTGTTGGTGCCGCCTGCGTGGAACAATATTCAAGACTTTGGCCCAGATGAAAGGGCATATTTTGAGTATGTTTCCATGCATATGGAGCCTTGGGATGGCCCTGCAGGACTGGTAATTACAGATGGTCGATATGCAGTCTGTACATTGGACCGAAACGGCTTGCGACCCTCTCGCTGGGTATTGACTGATGACGATGTGATAACCGTGGCATCAGAGGTGGGTGTGTACAACTATCAACCTGAGAGCGTGGTCGCTAAGGGTCGTCTGGGGCCTGGTGATATTCTCTCAATAGACACCAAAACAGGAGCCATTCTCAATGGTGAGGATGTGGATAAGCAACTGGCTTCTCGCAATCCATATCGGCAATGGTTACGTGACGGCACCGTAAAAATTATGTCGACCATGGATGACGACAGCATTGAGGCAGAGGGCGCGCTAACTCGGGATCAAATTCGTAAATATATGAAAATGTTCCTGGCATCTCAGGAAGAGCGAGATCAGGTGCTACGTCCTTTAGCTGAGGGTGGTCAGGAGGCCACAGGCTCCATGGGTGACGATACCCCAATGGCGGTGCTTTCGAGCAAGCACCGCTCCCTCTACGACTACTTTAGGCAACAATTTGCACAGGTAACAAACCCCCCCATAGATCCGCTTCGTGAGACATTGGTTATGTCCCTGCAGGCGCAGTTGGGTCGGGAATACAGCCTTTTTAGTGAAGCGGTGGAGCATGGTACACGTGTCAACCTCTCCAGTCCGGTGTTATCGCCGCGTAAATATTATGCGCTGAAAAATAGCAATCTCGACGATTATCGAATACAGAAAATCAGTATCAACTATGATCCGGCGAAAGCGAGTCTTGAGGAGGCTATTAAAGCGCTCTGTCAGGAAGCAGAAGCTTTTGTCAGAGAGGGTGGAGTCTGCTGTATTCTGTCTGATTCAGATATTGGGCCAGGTAAGCTGCCAATACAGATGTTGATGGCGGTAGGTGCTGTTCATCATCACTTGATTGCTGTAGGACTACGATGTGATGCCAACCTTATTGCTAGTACTGCGTCTGCACGGGATTCACACCAAATTGCCACATTGATTGGTTGTGGTGCTTCAGCAGTTTATCCTTACCTTAGTTACCATCTCCTGACTGATTTGATTCAGTCCGGTGAATTACTGTGCGATTTAGATACTGCCTTTAAAAATTATCGTAAGGGTATTAATAAAGGACTGTTAAAAATTCTTTCGAAAATGGGCATCTCTACAATTACTTCCTACCGTGGTGCCCAGCTTTATGAGATTGTTGGCCTAGCTTCATGCGTTGTCGATGCCTGCTTTACTGGCACGCCTAGCCGTATTCAGGGTGCCAGATTTGATGACTTACAAAAAAGTCAGCAACTACTTGCTAATGAAACCTGGAGTGAGCGCAAGCCAGTGAGTCCCGGTGGGCTTTTGAAGTATGTTCATGGTCAGGAATATCATGCATTCAATCCAGACGTTATTCAGGCGCTTCACCGCTCGGTACAGAATAATGATTATGCTGCTTGGCACGATTACGCCACTCTAGTGAATGAGCGGCCGGTAGCTACTCTTAGAGACTTGCTAAAAATTCGTGATGATATTGAGCCGATTCCTCTGGCAGAGGTTGAGCCAATTCAGCAAATTATTAAGCGTTTTGATTCAGCTGGAATGTCTCTTGGTGCGTTGTCGCCTGAGGCTCATGAGGCGTTGGCCGAAGCGATGAATAGTTTGGGTGGCCGTTCAAACTCTGGTGAAGGCGGTGAAGACCCGATCCGTTACGGCACAGTAAAAGTATCCAAAATAAAGCAGGTTGCCTCTGGCCGTTTTGGTGTAACACCACACTACTTGTCTAGTGCAGAAGTGATTCAGATTAAAGTAGCGCAGGGCGCAAAACCTGGTGAGGGTGGTCAGCTGCCTGGCGGCAAGGTTAATGATCTGATTGCCCGATTACGATATTCCGTACCTGGCGTCACGCTCATCTCTCCGCCACCTCACCACGATATCTACTCTATTGAAGATTTAGCTCAGCTGATTTTTGATTTGAAGCAGGTTAACCCTGGCGCACTGGTTTCTGTGAAGTTGGTTTCACGGCCTGGCGTTGGTACCATTGCTGCTGGTGTTGCCAAGGCCTATGCAGATTTGATTACCATTTCGGGCTACGATGGAGGTACAGCTGCGAGCCCACTTTCTTCTATTCGTTATGCCGGCTCTCCTTGGGAGCTAGGCTTATCCGAGACCCATCAAATGCTCCGCGCTAATGATTTGCGCGGAAAGGTAAGAGTTCAAACGGATGGTGGGCTGAAAACGGGCCTTGATGTAGTAAAAGCCGCTATTCTCGGCGCCGAAAGTTTTGGTTTTGGCACAGGGCCGATGGTGGCGCTTGGGTGTAAGTACCTGCGTATTTGCCACCTTAACAACTGTGCAACAGGTATTGCCACCCAAGATCAGCTCCTTCGTGATGAGCATTACAAAGGCACCGTGGAAACAGCCAAGAATTTTTTCCGTTTTATGGCGAAAGAAACACGGGAATGGATGGCGCGTTTGGGTGTCCACTCCTTGGGCGAGTTGGTGGGTCGAGTTGACCTATTGGAAGTTTTGCCTGGGAATACTGAACAGCAGAAAAATCTGGATCTCTCACCGATCATCTATACTGATGAACTGCTACAGAGCAAACCGCAGACTTGTCAGGTAGAGAAGAATAACCCTTTTGATCAAGCGCAGTTGGCTGAGCAAATGGTGGCGGACATACTGCCGTCAATTGAAGAGAAGCTGGGTGGAGAATATAGTTATAACGTGAGCAACTGTGATCGCTCTATCGGTGCGCGATTGTCTGGTGAAATTGCGAAGCGGCATGGTAATCAGGGAATGGCAGATGCGCCCATCAAGCTTAACTTAAGCGGGGTGGCTGGCCAGTCTCTTGGCGTTTGGAATGCAGGTGGTTTGGATATTTACCTCCGTGGTGATGCCAATGACTACGTTGGGAAAGGGATGGCAGGTGGAAAAATTGTGATTTCCCCTTCAGAAGGTAGCCAATTTGCTTCTAAAGATGCGCCTATCATCGGTAATACCTGTTTGTATGGTGCCACGGGAGGTAAGTTGTTTGCTTCAGGGCGAGCCGGTGAGCGCTTTGCCGTAAGGAACTCCGGAGTCCAGACCGTGGTTGAAGGCGCGGGTCACCACTGTTGCGAATATATGACCGGTGGTGTGGTTGTTGTGCTAGGTTCGACTGGATCCAACTTCGGTGCTGGTATGACCGGTGGTTTTGCCTATGTCCTGGATGAAGACCGCAGCTTTGTTGATAGCTACAATATGGAGCTTGTGGAAATTCAACGAATCACCAGTGAAGCAACAGAGGCTTATCGTCATAACCTAGAGAGTATGATTGCCAATTTCGTGGAAGAGACTGGAAGCGTTTGGGGTCAGGAGATTTTGGAGAATTTCGAATATTTTGTCAGTAAGTTTTGGCTGGTGAAGCCCAAAGCCGCTAGCTTGCAAAGTTTGTTGGAGCATACTCGTGCTGCCCCACAATAACTGGCAGGCCCCGTTACTAAAGAGCTTAAGTTTATGACAAAAAGGCTAAACAACGATTTTCAATTTTTGCAGGTAGATCGCGAGGAACCCAAGAAAACCGCGATATACAGTCGTACTCGGAAATTTGTTGAAATTTACGAACCTTCTGATATGCAGCAAGTGGGTGAGCAAGCTCACCGCTGTCTTGAATGTGGTAACCCTTATTGTGAATGGAAGTGCCCTGTTCATAACTACATTCCAAATTGGCTGAAGCTGCTGTCTGAAGGAAACATATTGGAGGCGGCTGAGTTGTGCCACCAGACCAATACCTTACCTGAGGTTTGTGGGCGAGTTTGTCCCCAGGATCGCCTTTGTGAAGGTGCTTGCACGCTGAATGATGATTTTGGTGCCGTGACCATTGGCAATGCTGAAAAATATATTACCGACACGGCTTTTGCTATGGGTTGGCGACCAGATATGTCTCAGGTGGTATGGACAGATAAGCGTGTAGCCATTATTGGTGCAGGTCCGGCAGGCTTGGGTTGTGCCGATGTGCTAGTTCGTAACGGAGTTAAGCCGGTCGTGTTTGACAGGTACCCTGAAATTGGCGGTTTGGTGACCTTCGGGATTCCGGAGTTCAAGTTAGAAAAATCAGTCATGCAGCAGCGCCGTAAGATATTTGAGGAAATGGGTATTGATTTCAGGCTCAACACGGAGGTAGGTGTTGATGTAGATGTGGCACAGCTTACTGAAGAATTTGATGCAGTATTCCTTGGTATGGGCACTTATAAATACATGAAAGGTGGATTTCCAGGTGAGGATTTGCCTGGAGTACACGATGCACTCCCCTTTCTTGTTGCCAGCATCAATCACAACATGGGCTGGGGGAAGGGCTCCAGTGAGCTTATTAGTGTTGCTGGTAAGCGAGTTGTCGTACTAGGTGGTGGTGATACCGCCATGGATTGTAACCGAACCGCTATCCGGCTCGGTGCTCAAGAGGTGGCCTGTGCATATCGCCGCGATGAAGGGAATATGCCAGGCTCTCGCCGGGAAGTGCAAAACGCCAAGGAGGAAGGTGTTAGGTTCCTGTTCAATCGTCAACCGGTTGAAATTGTTGGCAATGGTAAGGTGGAGGGCGTCAAGGTTGTTAAGACAGCTCTGGGTGATCCTGATGAGAATGGTCGCCGTCGCCCCATGCCAATTGTCGATAGTGAAGAGATTTTACCCGCAGACATCGTGTTAATCGCATTTGGTTTCAAGCCTAGCCCAGCACCATGGTTCACGGATCTGGGAATTGAGCTGAATGATTGGGACGGCGTTATTGCTCCTGAGGAGCAAGAATTCAAGTTTCAAACCAGTAACCCCAAAATTTTTGCCGGAGGTGACATGGTTCGAGGCTCTGACTTGGTGGTGACGGCTATCTGGGAAGGGCGCCAGGCCGGTGAAGGTATCCTAGACTACCTCAAACTTTAAAGGATTCTCTGATGACCGAACTAAAGAATGATCGTTTTCTACGTGCTCTGATGCGTCAGCCAGTGGATATGACGCCGGTATGGATGATGCGCCAGGCGGGTCGTTACCTACCAGAATATAGGGCAAGCAGGAGTAGAGCTGGCGACTTTATGGCGCTTTGTACTAACCCTGAGCTTGCCTGTGAAGTGACCTTACAGCCATTGGAACGCTATCCTCTGGATGCAGCGATTTTGTTCTCCGATATTTTGACGATCCCGGATGCCATGGGGCTGGGTTTATATTTTGAAACGGGCGAAGGTCCTCGTTTTAGAAAGCCTGTTCGTACAGAAGCGGACATTAATTGCTTGTCTGTCATTGATCCGGAGCAGGATCTTCCCTACGTGATTAATGCAGTGAGCACTATTCGCCGTGAGCTCAATGGCCGTGTACCTCTGATAGGTTTTTCCGGTAGCCCGTGGACTTTGGCTACCTACATGGTGGAAGGGGGCTCGAGTCGAGATTTTGCCCGTTGTAAAACTATGGCCTACAACCAGCCGAAACTGATGCATCAATTGCTGGATACCCTAGCCAAGTCGGTCATTGTCTATCTCAATGCTCAAATTAGAGCGGGTGCTCAGGCGGTGCAAATATTTGACACCTGGGGCGGTGCACTCTCTCATGCAGCCTATCGTGAGTTTTCTCTGCAGTATATGAATCAAATTGTTGATGGCTTGATTCAGGAAAATGAAGGGCGTCAGGTTCCTGTGATTTTGTTTACCAAAGGCGGTGGCCAATGGTTGGGCGATATTGCTAATTCGGGTTGTCAGGCACTTGGAATTGACTGGACCACTCATATTGGTAATGCTCGCCAGCAGGTGGGTGACCGGGTAGCGCTACAGGGTAATATGGACCCGGCTATTCTTCGCGCATCCCCTCAGCGCATTCGTCAGGAAGTGGCCACAATTTTGGAGCAATTTGGTGCTGGTGAGGGCCATGTTTTTAACTTGGGCCATGGAATAACCCCTGATATTAACCCAGACCACGCGGGAGTATTCATTGACGCAGTTCACGAAATGTCTGTGAAATATCACCAAAAAGCGAATTAACCTAACCAGTTGTCGTCTTATCTGACCAATCACGCCACATCAGTTGCTATTGCCTGCAATCAGCTTATTCTTATCATTGTCCAGCAGTGACTCCGGTAAACATAGTGTTGAAATACATGGTTCAAAGGTAGGCAGGAAACTGTAATGAGCATCAAACAGGTGAAAATCAATGCCGATGACATAACATTAGGGATGTATGTGTCATGTCTTGATCGTCCTTGGAGCCAAACACCTTTCCCAATCCAGGGTTTATTCGTTCAGGGCCCAAAAGAAATTAGTGCGCTACGAGCTTACTGTGATTATGTCTATATTGATATTACCAAGGGACGTAGTCCGATAGCGGAGACTGCATCTCCAGTCCCTCGGCAGGTCACCGGTGGAAAAGTATCGCCCCTATTTACAGGCAACCAACCTAGTCTTACTGAGCGTCATGAAGTGACCCCTATTGTTGTTCGACGAGAGGTCTACCAGCAGGTAGTCCCTCTCACTAAAGAGGTTGAACGTGCAGAAAAGGCTTTATTACAGCTTCGCGGTCAGTTTACTTTAGCGGCTAAGCAGATTGCCAAGGGCAAAGATTTTGACTATCAGGGTTTAAAAGACTCTGTAGCTGATATGGTCAATAGTGTTGTTCGCTGTCCAGATGCCTTCACTTGGTTGTTACGGTTGCGCCTTAAAGACCAGCAGGCACATGATCATAGTCTGCGATCTGCTCTATGGGCCGTACAGTTTGCTCGATATATCGGGATGCCTAAAGATGAAATGTCCATTCTGTGTTTGGGCACACTGTTAAAAGATATTGGTAAGGTTAAATTATCCAATAGTCTTTTACGCAAGAAGATTCGCAATGAAGAGGATATGACGAAGTACCAACAATTCGTTCCCTATGGTGTGGATATGTTGCGTGCTTCAAATAATGTAGAGCCACGTGTAGTGTCCGTAG
>JBALVP010000060.1:0-9103 GCA_036961395.1 Porticoccus sp. | reverse complement strand
AATAGCTTTAGGCCTTGGTCGGATAGCGTACGCCTTCTCTAACACGCTAAGATGTGATGAACTATTTATACACCAACAAAACACCTAGGGGTGACGACGATGAAAGCAGTAGTACTGGAAGAGCTAGGAGGGCCAGAGCAACTACACATTCAAGAAGTGGATACACCGTCACCCAATGCTGGCGAAGTCAGGGTCAAACTACTGACTTCCGCACTTAATCGTCGTGACTATTGGATCACTAACGGGCAATACCCTGGTATGCAACTACCCTGTATTGCAGGGTCTGATGGCGCGGGCATTGTAGATATGGCTGGCGAGGGCGTAGACCCCAGCCTTATCGGGCAAGAGGTTGTCCTATACCCCGCCCGGGCATGGGGAGAAAACGAAGCCTATTTCGGCCCTGATTTTTGTGTTCTTGGCATGCCAGCCCAAGGAACTTTTGCTGAATATATCTGTACACCATGGACAGACATCCATAGAAAACCTGAACACCTGAGTTGGGAACAAGCAGCGGCAATACCACTGGCCGGGCTGACGTCCTGGCGAGCCGTGGTTACCCAAGCTAACGTCAAGTCTGGTGACAAAGTACTTATTACCGGTGCGGGCAGCGGGGTCTCCACCTTTGCCATCCTTTGGTGCGTTAATCTAGGCGCTGAGGTTTATGTGAGCTCCAGTAGTGAAGAAAAACTGGAAGCGGCCAAAGTATTAGGTGCCGTGGCTGGGGAAAACTACAACGACCCTGAGTGTTACAAAAAGCTTCGACAACAGTCCGGTGGATTTAATGCCGTTATCGACAGTGCAGGGGGTAATGCTCTGAACAGCATTTTGAATACCCTTCTACCCGCAGGACGCTTTGTGTTTTTTGGATCAACTCTGGGTAATCCTGACAAAGGCATCCCTCTTGCCAAGATATTCTTTCAACACATCCGTATTCAAGGCACAACGATGGGTAGTAACGCTGAATTTGAAGCCATGTTGAATTTTCTAAGCGATAAAAAAATTGAGCCCGTCATTGACCGAGTGCTACCTTTATCAAAGGCAGTGGAAGCACACAAGCTGATGGAAACCTTTGGTCATACTGGCAAGATAGTGTTGAAAAATACCTAATCGACCATCACTGTAGGGGGGCTGCTAAAAAACGGCTGTATCAGCCCCCTGCAACACACCCTCCTTATCTGATTATTTCTCTACACTTATTTTCCCCACGCTTGTTTTTCTAAAGATGCCAAAACAGTAACATAGGCCTGATAACAAATAGAGATCAGCGCCAATGAGTTCCCCCAGAGGACAATTTTCATCAAAAACCGGCTTTATTCTGGCAGCCTCAGGCTCCGCTGTGGGCTTGGGCAACATCTGGGGATTCCCTACCAATGCAGCAGAAAATGGTGGCGGCGCCTTTGTACTAATTTATTTCATAATGGCATTCTGTCTCGCATACCCAGCCCTGATGGCTGAGTTAATTATTGGTCGGCATACTAAATCCAATATGGTCAGTGCATTGCAAAAAATATCGACTGGAGGAATTGCGAAAAATATCGGCAAACTGACTGGCTTCTATGGGGTTATTATTGCCACTCTGATCCTCAGTTTTTACAGTATTGTCGCGGGCTGGATGCTGGCATTTTTGCTAGAACCCTTATCAACAGTAACAGGATTATCTGACGTTTCTATTTGGCTGACCGAATTTGGCAATACGCGCAATATCATTTTCAGTGCCGTATTTATAATACTGACTACTGCCGTTATTAGCGCAGGCGTTGAGCAAGGCATCGAAAAATGGTCCTGCCGTTTAATGCCATCCATGTTACTGCTCATGGCCTGCTTGATTGTGTACGTGATGTTTCAAGACGGCGCCATAGCAGGACTCAAAGTCTATCTACTACCAGATTTTCGACAAATAGGGGATCCGCAGCTGATTGCCAGCGCGATGGGACAGGCATTCTTTTCCCTTTCCCTAGGCGTCGGCGCCATGCTGATCTACGGATCCTATTTAAGTCCCGACGAAAACCTACCTGCCATGGGAGCCATCGTTACCATTGTGGATTCATCGATTGCCTTCTTAGCGGGGTTACTCGTGATACCAGCCCTGTTTGTCGCTCAACAACAGGGCGTCACCATTTATAACGAGGCAGGCAGCCTGATCGCAGGGCCAGACCTGATATTTCAAACATTGCCCACCCTTTTTCACAGCATGGGGGCTATTGGTATTCCCATCGCTCTGGTTTTCTTTTGCCTGATGACCATTGCTGCACTGACCTCTTCCATATCCATGCTGGAAGTTCCCGTTTCATACACCATCGAAAATCACGGGGCAAGTCGCCATACTGCGGCTTGGTTGATCGGCATTATCGTCTTTGTACTCAGCAGCCTAATCGCTCTAAATTTTGACAGGTTATTTAACGTCATCGTGACGCTCACTACCGAATATAGCCAACCATTGTTGGGGCTCATGCTATGTATTTTTACTACCTGGGTATGGCACAGAGATAAGATGCTGACTGAAATTCGCAGTGGGAACCCACAGGTGGAGCAATCATTATTCTGGAAGATATGGCCGGGCTATGTACGCTTTTGCTGTCCAGCACTTATTCTCCTGATGCTCATTCAAAGCGTATTAAATTAACAAGAAGAATAACCCCGACAATTACAACCAGCGGGAATTCTTGGAAAACTGGCTCCGCAAAAACTCCATCTGATCCCCAAGAATACGGCGGGAGTTTATCAGCGCCAAATACTCAGCATTATTGGGACGATAAGGCAGAGCCGCTAGCTCCATACTGAGCTCCTCAAGCAGATAATTGGCTTTGTGTTGATTACAGCGCCGGCAAGCTGCAACCACATTCTCCCACCTATCATCACCACCTCGAGACCTAGGCACAATATGATCGCGGGTCAGCTGGCCGGAAGGAAATTGCCGAGAGCAATACATACAAAGGTGCCCGTCTCTGGCAAACAGAGTAGGATTATTGAGCGGATAGTTTGTACGCGGTCTGGCTAAATATTCGCCGCCACAAGCAATAATACTAGGCAGCACAACCTGGGACTGTGTCCCATCGACTCGGGAATGGCCACCCCTCACCATTTTCACTACATCACCCAATGTCCAGACAACCATATCCCTTGCAAAGAGACACACCGCCTCCTGCCAGAGAAGCCATTCTATCGGCTGGCCCGCCATATTAAGTCGCAAAATCTTAGGTTGCACCATCACATACCCCTCTTAAGAGCGTCATACTCATTTGACAACACCGCCCCCTAAAACACTGAGTTTTAAAGTGGGAAGAATTGAAACAGTGAGGCCTAAAAAGCAAAAACCCCATCAACTTGGGTTGATAGGGCCTGAAATAAGAGAGGGAGAGAAAGTTACACCGCTGCATTCTTTTATGCCGGAGATAACTAACATGTAGATTCAACAACCCGTTTATTTTGCAACTGCTGAAGGCTTACTCTCCCTTAAAGGGTGTAGTTGCCATCATCATAACCCGGAGAGGACTACTGTCAAGCTGAGGAGTCAGGCAAAAGAAAGCCCTGATACATAGGTGTATCAGGGCTCAAGGCAGTACAGGAACATGCTGTCCGTTCATGGACAAAATAACCAAACTTCCGTGTTGTTCCATGGTGTTACACATCCGTGTGCAGCAGCGTCCATGCACGAGAGACTATCCCCCTTTTACCTATTTGGAGCTATTGGGGCTTTTCTGCTTTTAGTGTAGGAAATATCCTACAAATATGAACCCTGATAAAATTGACCCACCACAACGGCTCGGTTAGTGTTGCATCTTGATTTTTGGAGGGAACACCGTGGCAACTCGGAAAAAATCTGTTGATTTTGAACACAAACTCAGCCAACTGGAAATACTGGTCAGCGAAATGGAAAAGGGGTCGCTAAGTCTTGAGGATTCACTCAAAGCCTTTGAAGATGGCATCAAGATTACCCGTGAATGCCAACAAGCACTTAAAGATGCAGAACAGAAAGTTGAAATACTCACCCGAGACTCTGACCAACCAACCCCCTTTGAACCTGAGAGTGAGTAATGGGTAACATCCCCTTCTCTGCATATCTTAGCACTTGTCAGCAGCGGGTTGACCAGCAATTGGAAACGTTACTTCCCGATGATGATGATGGACCTGCAAGCCAATTATTCGCTGCGCTCCGATACAGTGTTTTCAATGGTGGGAAGCGTATACGACCAGCACTGGCCTACGCTGCCGCCCACGCTCTTGGAGGTATAAATCGGGACACTGACCGTGTAGCTGCTGCCGTAGAGCTCGTCCACGCCTATTCTTTAATTCACGACGACCTACCAGCAATGGATGACGATGACTTACGGCGGGGTAAACCCACTTGTCATATCGCATTCGATGAAGCCACCGCTATTCTTGCTGGTGATGCCTTGCAAACACTGGCTTTTGAACAACTAACAGCGTTACAGCACACATCACCTGAAACGTCCTTACACATCATTGCATCTCTAGCAAAGGCCGCAGGTGCACAAGGCATGGTCGCAGGACAAGCTATCGATATTTCTGCCGCCAACGGAGCACTCACACTGGAAGAACTGGAACACATGCACCGCCAGAAAACGGGTGCCATGATCGTTGCCAGTATTACCATGGGTGCACTGTCCACAGGAAATGTAACGGAACAACAACTGTCCTCTCTGATCAGCTATGGCGAAGCAATCGGTCTTGCCTTTCAGGTACAGGACGACATCCTCGATGTGACTGCC
Source organism: Porticoccus sp. (assembly GCA_036961395.1). Lineage (GTDB taxonomy): Bacteria > Pseudomonadota > Gammaproteobacteria > Pseudomonadales > Porticoccaceae > Porticoccus. The sequence goes on along the minus strand of JBALVP010000060.1, from coordinate 4,373 downwards.
AACACATCGATGCTTGGAAAACAGCAAGGGGCAGATCAAGCGATGAATAAGCCAACCTATACCAGCCTGCTCAGCCTAGATGGCGCAAAAGAAAAAGCGATACAACTGCAAGAAGAAGCGATCGATGCACTATCCGATTTTGATCAACATGCAGGTCAACTTAGAGCCATTGCGGATTACATTGTGAATCGCAACTACTGATGATGGTCTTTTTAAAAAAACCTTCGGCTAAAACACCAACCTCCCAGAGTCTCTAAGAGCATTTTCGTGTAACATTGCCCCCCTGATTCTGGATTCCATCTGCATGGCAAAAACCTTTAACAACATACCGCTAATTCGCCCGAAAATACCGTTGCTCGATACTATCGACAGCCCATTTCACCTCCGGGAGCTTGAAGAAGATCAACTGCTGACATTAGCAGATGAGCTGCGATCCTACCTACTTTACAGTGTTGGTAAAAGCGGCGGCCACTTTGGTGCCGGGCTTGGCGCTGTAGAGCTAACGATTGCCCTGCATTATATTTTCAATACCCCCCAAGACCATCTGGTATGGGATGTTGGTCACCAAGCCTATCCCCACAAAATTTTGACGGGCCGAAGGGATCAAATGCTCACTATCCGACAGGCTGAAGGCTTGTCTGCATTTCCCAAGCGCGATGAAAGTGAATACGACACCTTTGGCGTCGGGCACTCAAGCACCTCTATCAGTGCCGCTCTAGGCATGGCACTAGGTGCCTCAATGAATGGAAAAGAGCGCAAGGCTGTGGCCGTTATCGGTGATGGGGCCATGACCGCAGGTTTAGCTTTTGAAGCACTCAACCACGCAGCCCACACCGATGCAGACATACTGGTCGTTCTGAACGACAACAATATGTCCATTTCCCATAATGTGGGTGGACTCGCGACCTATTTCTCCAAACTATGGTCCAGCCGTTTTTACAACACCATTCGTGAAGGTGGGAAAAAAGTACTCAGGTCAGTGCCCTCAGCGGCCACCTTTGTCAGAAAAACAGAAGAACACTTAAAAGCTATGGTGGCTCCAGGGATCGTATTCGAAGAGCTGGGGTTCAACTATATTGGCCCCATCGATGGCCATAATCTTCCCCTGCTAGTGCAAACACTGCGCAACCTGAAAGCGCTCTCCGGGCCAATTTTACTCCACACCATTACTCGCAAGGGTAAAGGGTTTGCCCCTGCTGAGGCAGACCCGGTTGGTTATCACGCCCTCAATAAAATCGAGCCAAAAAGCAAACCAAAAGTTGCCGTACCTCAGTCAGCTTTTGTGACCAGCCCGCCGAAGCAGAAATACCAACAGGTGTTTGGCAGTTGGCTCTGTGATATGGCGGAGAGAGAACCTCGATTAGTCGGTATTACCCCCGCCATGTGCGAGGGATCTGGAATGGTCGAGTTCGCCAAACGCTTTCCAGACCAATTCCACGACGTAGCCATCGCAGAACAACATGCTGTCACCCTAGCCGCTGGTTTGGCCTGCGAGGGCATAAAACCCGTTGTCGCTATCTATTCTACTTTTTTGCAGCGAGCCTACGATCAACTTATCCACGATGTAGCACTACAGAATTTGGATGTTTTATTTGGTATTGATCGGGCAGGCCTAGTGGGCGAAGACGGTCCCAGCCATGCGGGAAGTTTCGATCTGACCTACCTGCGCTGTATCCCCAACATGATGGTAATGACGCCTTCTGATGAAAATGAAACCCGGCAAATGCTCTACACCGGATTTATCCACAAAGGTCCCGCTGCCGTTCGCTACCCTCGTGGAACAGGCCCCGGCACTACCATTGAAAAAGATATGACGGCACTACCCATTGGCAAAGGCCTCATACGTAGAGAAGGCAACCAAATAGCCATTCTCAACTTTGGCACCCTGCTCCCCGCTGCACTAGTAACAGCTGACAAGCTCAATGCTACGGTTGCCGATATGCGCTTTGTGAAGCCCTTGGATACAGGGCTGATCAATCAACTGGTATCGCAACACCGTCTTCTGGTGACGCTTGAGGAGAATACAATCCAAGGTGGTGCCGGTGCGGCCGTTAGTGAATATCTCGCATCCATGGGAATTGTGGTTCCCGTTCTACACCTTGGGCTGCCAGACAAATTTGTTGATCACGGCAATCACCAGCAGCAGCTAGCAGCAACCGGACTGGATGCAGCTTCAGTTCAGCATGCCATTGAACAGCGGCTTAGCGAACTGGGTCCTATTCACGGGGCGGCCTCCTGAACAGAGGCTCACCATTAATCATCCTCAAAGCAAAAGGCTACACCTCTTCAGTCTGAGTAGACTTTTCCAACTGAACCATTGCTGCCAAACTCTGCCCCAATTTCCCTGCACCACCTAACCCCCAACCACCATCTACCGGCAGAACGACGCCGTTAATATAACTCGCAAGGTCAGAAGCCAGAAACAACGCTGCATTAGCCATATCTACCACGGTTCCCTGCCGCTTCAATGGAACAGAGTCAACGACCATTTTGGCACTGGCAGACCCGGGTGGTGCCAACCGTTGCATTCCTTCTGTACCTTCAATGGGGCCCGGCACTAAAGAATTTACACGTATGCCTTCCGGCCCCCACTCCAAGGCGGTGGTCCGTGTAATCATATCCACCCCAGCCTTAGCGGCACAAACATGGGCCTGCATTTCCATGGGGATAAAAGCCTGGGGAGCGGAGATATTAATAATACTGGCGCCAGGTTTACGCAGGTATTCATGGCTGTAGCGAAGCACGTTAAAGGTACCCAAAAGATCGATATCTACAACCACTTTAAATGCGTTTCCTGACATTTCATTCGCAGCCGCAGGGAAGTTACCCGCTGCACCAGAAATCAATACATCAATCGGGCCCAGCTCGTCATAAACCGACTCAAACACAACCTTAAGTCTATCCACATCACGCACATCAGCAGCAAAGCCAATAACCTGGCCACCTTGTTGCTTCAGTGCCTCAATGGCGGCATCTACCTTATCCTGAGAACGGCTCATCACGACCAATGTTGCACCTGCCTTGGCAAAACCCTGAGCAATACCAAGATTGATACCGCTGGTACCCCCAGCCACAAAAACCAATTTTCCGCGATAATCAAACTGACACTGAGACATGATTTTTCCAGACTATTAAGTGTGGTTAACCCAACCACAGTCTAGCAATAATAAATAAGGTTTATTCTATTTGTCCTGACCGGACAGTACTGTATCAATAGCCTTGAGCGATGCGATCAAGGCTGTGGCTTCCTCAGATAAGCCTTTAAAATACTCTTCAGCCATTGGAGCAATACCACAATTTAACGGCAGTGGGGCTGCGGCTTTTATCAACAGATGCATACGGGGTAAAAAAATAAACTGAAGCCATTCAATAAAGTCCAAGGCATCCACAGCAAAGGGCTCGGTACTGGCGAGTGCACTTGGTGAAGGGGTGGTATCAGACCAATAATTCATCTTCCTGAGGGCTTTTTCCACATCAAGAAGCTGCGATGCCAGCTCTATGTAAATGTTATTCACTAAATGGCCACCTATATTAGCCTCGCCGACGCGCTTATCACCCATAGTCTCGACGAAATGGCGGCAAATCATCCAGTAATTGCTTGCCGTAACGTTTAGTGACAATGCGTCGATCCAAAATAGTGACACGCCCCACATCGGTTTCTGTACGAATTAACCTGCCACAAGCTTGGTGTAATCGCAGGGAGGCATCTGGCAACATAAGTTCCATAAATGCATTCCCACCCTTTTGCTCAAACCACTCTGAGAGTGTCGAATGTACGGGGTCATCCGGTACAGCAAAGGGTATTTTGGCAATCACCACATGAACACAATATTTACCCGGGAAATCCATGCCCTCGGCAAAACTGGCCAAACCAAAAATAACACTGCCATCGCCGTTATCTATCACCGCCTTGTGGCGTCGGACAACTTCCTGATGAGCCCATTGCCCCTGAATTAATACTTTCCCCACACACTCTTCTGGCAGTTGCTCATACACCAATTGCATCTGTCGCTTGGAAGAAAACAGTACCAGAGAGCCTTCTTCCCAATCGATAATGTCAGGCAATTGAGCAATCAATGCATCGGTATGCGCTCTCGCATCACCGGGGTCAGCACCGATATCGGGTACTGATAGCACCCCCGCCTTAGCAAAATCAAAGGCCCCCGCTACGACAGAAAACTGCGTAGTATTGGGTAACCCACAGCGCGCTTGAAAGCCATCAAAAGAACCCAGCGTCTGCAATGTGGCCGATGTAATTACCGTCGCATAACAGCGTTGCCAGAGACGCTCATGAAAGATACCTCCAGCATCAGTGGGCGACGCCGACAACTGAATATCCATATTACCGCCAGCACTCTGCTCAAGGGATAACC
>JBALVP010000005.1:0-26779 GCA_036961395.1 Porticoccus sp. | reverse complement strand
AGGTGTTTTTTGCTTCAAATGACGGCGGGTAATATTGCCCTGATATTGATCGCCCAAACCGTAAATGACGGTTGGGTCTGTCTGCAACCTCATCCCCTTCTTCAACCGCTTCACAAATACACCGGCTATCTGACTTCTTTCAGATCCAACACCCGTTTCTTTCTCAACAATCGAAGCCAATGTCAGTGCTTCATGGAGAGACTGGTAAGGCAAACCATCCTCTCGAGATTGCCACTCATCATTAAGGACTTCTCGCATGCGCTTATGAGCACGCAATAAGAGATCACGATCAGTGTCAGCAGCACTGTAACTATAGGTGTCGGGGAAAAACCATCCCTCTGGGTGGTTAATATCAAGCCCTAGTTGTTCCAATAACACCGGAACAGCTAAACCGTTCAATGATTGAGTCAGTTTGGGCTGCTCTGCAATCAGTGACAGCCACTCTTTAAAATTCAGTCCCTCAGGAAAGGTAACCTGATAATAAATCACTTTTCCTGACATCAACCGTTCAAGCAGCTTTCTCGGTGTATCTCCGATATCCAACGGATACTCACCCACTCTAATACTTGTTTGGCTTGTCAGGCGAGCATAGGCCGTAAACAATGCAGGTCTTTTGAGTATGCCGTTATCAGCAAGCCGACGAGCTACTTTTGTCAGGCTACTGCCACTTTCCACCTCGATAACTCGAGGCTCGTCACCACCGGATAAAGGAGTATCCAGGTAGTCGTTCAGAACCCAATAGCCTCCCATGATACCCAGAGTCACTAGAGTAAGACATAACAGCAACCACCGTAGAATCAACCGAAGCATGATAACGCCCGATGCAATTGGGCCTGAAGCCTCTGTGTCCCTTCACCCACCACCCAGTTAGCACGATTCTCTAAAGCCACCACAGGCCAAATGCCCATCACAGAGTTGCAGACAAACAGCTCATCCACTGACAGCAGCTCCTCAAGAGAAATAGCCTTTATATGAACAGGTATAGATAACTCCGGTAGCAACTCATCCAACAAGTACTGCCGCATGACACCGGCCACACCACATTGATCAAGCGGCGGAGTCCACCACTGCCCATTCTGGGAGTAAAATACATTACTGCTAACGCCCTCTACCACATTATCTTGCTGATCCAACATCAGACCTTCCGGATAATCTACGCCCCATTCAGATCGAGCCAATATTTGATCCAATCGATTTAGGTGCTTAATACCTGCCAAACTTGGTGAACTGGGAAGACGATGCTGGCAAAGCTTTAGGGCAACGCCTTGCTGCCAATGTCCAAGGGAGTCGGCGGGCAGTGAAAACCACTGTAATAAATAATTAGGGGGTGAATCTTTGTCAGTACGATAACCCCTACCCCCGCTACCAGCTGTGATAATAATTTTAATGACGCCGTTAGCAGGGCAGGCTTCCAAAAGTTGATCGCAATATTGATTGAGCAATTGCTCTGTGATGGCTATTCCCAGACGTTCAGCACCACTGCTTATACGGGAAAGATGGTAGCGCCAAAGCGGTGCGACACCATTAGTCAGCCTAATGGTCTCAAACAATCCATGACCGTAGCAAAAACCACGATCCCTAGCAGATACTGAATCGGCTAGCTCGCCGTTCAAAAAGCCTATGTATTCCGCACTATTCATAGCACTACTTATGACACCCTTTATATGGCACAAGATTAAACCAGATATAAAGAGACGATTCAGGAATAAAAAGTTCAGACATAAAAAAAGCCGCTCGACATGAGCGGCCTCTTCGACTCAACAACCTATTAGCAATTAGCCAAGGTTTTTGTTGATGTAATCAATCGCGTTTTGAACAGTGGCGATTTTTTCAGCATCTTCATCAGGAATTTCAGTATCAAATTCCTCTTCCAAAGCCATGATCAGCTCCACAGTATCAAGGGAATCGGCACCCAGGTCTTCTACAAAAGAAGAGGCTAGTTTAACATCGTCTTCTTTAACACCTAGTTGTTCGGCAACCATTTTAGCTACGCGTTCTTCAATGCTGCTCATGATATATATTCTCTCCTATATCTTAGAAAGTAATCTGTCGCCCGGCTATTACTACCCACCCCACAACAAAAATTCTTATTATTGACTCACCGTCAGGCGCGCATTTTACCTTGAAATAACAGCCTGTGTAACCGCTTTCGTCAAAATCCTTATTTAATCTTTAAAATCAATGCATTAGGACATATACATGCCACCATTCACATGGATGTTCTCACCCGTAATGTAGGCGCCACTATCACCAGCAAGGAAATCTACCACTGCTGAAATCTCCTCAGGTTGACCCAAGCGACCCAGCGGAACTTGGGACAAAATCTGGTCTCTATTTGCATCAGGTAACTCTTTTGTCATATCAGTATCAATAAATCCTGGCGATACTGCATTCACCGTAACATTACGAGGACCAAGCTCTTTTGCCAAAGAACGCGTAAATCCACCCACACCGGCTTTGGTCGCACAGTAGTTAGTTTGCCCGGCATTGCCCATGGCTCCCACCACTGAACTTATATTAATAATTCGTCCCCAACGAGCCTTTGTCATGCCTCGCACACAGGCCTTGGAGAGACGGTAGATAGAATTAAGGTTTGTATCGATGACATCAAACCACTCATCATCTTTCATTCGCATCAGGATGTTATCTTTGGTGATGCCAGCATTGTTGACCAGAATAAGAGGCGCACCAAACTCCTCACGAACAACCTCCATCAAAGCATCAATAGATGCTTGGCTGGCGACATCAAGCACCATGCCTTTTCCTTTAATTCCTTGCTCAGCGAAGCGAGCACTGATTTTTTCAGCACCAGCTTCTGATGTCGCAGTACCAATAACGGTCGCACCATTACTACCAAGACTCACCGCAATGGCAGCGCCAATCCCCCTGCTGGCACCTGTAACCAGTGCTACTTTATCCTGTATGCTCATAATCAACTCCTAACTATTATTCTCGAACACTTTAATTTCGGAACACTTTATTTTGAATAAGGGATTAAACCTCTGACAAAGCTTTTTCCAGAGAGGCGGGGTCTTCACTGGCATAGGCATTCAACGAACGATCAATACGCTTAGACAGCCCACTCAGCACCTTACCCGCACCACATTCAACCACGGTATTAACACCGCTATCGGTCAATGTCTTCACACAATCAACCCAGAGTACCGGGCTGCATATTTGCTCAATCATCAATTGCTTAATGCGCTCCGGATTACTCTCCGTTTGAGCGTTAACATTATGTACCACTAATGTTTTAGGCGCAGAAAACTCCGTATCCATAATTTCACTTGCCAACCTGTCCGCAGCTGGCTGCATAAGGTTTGTATGGAAAGGTGCACTAACAGGTAGTGGTAAGGCACGCTTAGCACCCGCCTCTTTGCAGCCATTAATAGCACGATCCACCGCAGTGGCATTGCCTGCAATCACTACTTGTCCAGGGGAATTAAAATTCACCGCAGCCACTTCTTCACCTTGGCAAGCATCGGCACAAATCGACACAATCACATCATCGTCCAGACCAATAATGGCAGCCATGGCGCCTTCACCAGCCGGTACGGCCTCCTGCATATAAGCACCACGGTTACGCACCAAGCGAACCGCATCCTTAAATTTAACGACACCGGCACAAACTAGGGCAGACCACTCTCCCAGACTATGGCCAGCCATTAATGTAGGTTGCGCACCACCCTCTTGTTGCCAAACACGCCATACCGCCACACTGGCGGTAAGCAGCAATGGCTGAGTGCGCTCAGTAAGGGTGATGTCTTCTTGAGTACCATTTTGCACCAAATTCCACAGGTCATAACCCAGCACCTCAGATGCCTCAGCAAAGGTAGAGGTGACAATATCAAACTGCTCTGCTAACGCTGAGAGCATGCCAATTTTCTGAGAACCCTGACCGGGGAATACAAAAGCAAGATTATTCGTCATCAGATACCTCTTGTTGATTACTCTTTTGTGATAATCGTGACTCAATTAGGGAGGGTAAATCACGCAGCGCTTCGTGGGCCGCAACACTTACTGCACAAGCAAAGCCTGTTTCAGTGGCGCCCCCATGACTCTTAACAACCACGCCTCGCAGTCCTAATAGACTGGCACCATTGTACTGAGCAGGATCCATCTGCTGTTGTAAGCGCTTCAGGGCGGGGCGAGCTAATAAGGCTCCCAGCGTAGCAAAAAAATTCTCAGATAGTGCCTGCTTTAACGAACCCTGAATCATTTTAGCGACACCTTCACCCGTTTTTAAGGCAACGTTGCCGCTGAAACCATCACAGACCACAATATCAGCAGCACCCTGAAATAGAGAATCTCCCTCAACAAAGCCTATATATTGAATGTCATGATCCGCTTTGAATAACTCTGCTGCGTCAAGAATCTCTTGCCGACCTTTTATCTCCTCCACACCAATATTGAGCAGACCAACCGTAGGTGACGGGTTATCTTCAATAGTAGAGGCGACCAACGAGGCCATCAGGCCAAACTGATAGAGCTGTTGTGCTGAACACTCTAGATTGGCCCCAAGGTCCAATAAATAGGTATAACCAGAACCCGTAGGCACCTTGGTACAGATGGCTGGACGACTAATACCTGGTAATGTTCGCAGCTGAAATAGCGACATAGCCATCAGTGCTCCCGTATTACCCGCACTAACGCATGCCTGAGCCTGCCCATCGGCCACTAGCTGTAGCGCTTGCCACATAGAGGAGTCACGTTGATGACGAATTGCCGATGAAGGTTTTTCATTCATCGAAACGGATTGGGTACAGTGCTGGATACGCAGGCGATCAGTGTCAACATGATCAACACGATCTATTTCATCTTGAATCTGTTGGGCATCGCCGAGTAACACAACATGCATGTGTGGAGACTGGCGAAGAATATTGAGCGTCGAGGGAACCGTGATGCGGGGACCGAAATCCCCACCCATGGTGTCAATGGCAAGACAAAGAGGGTCGGCCAAAGATAAATACTTTCAGTCGAAAGAGACGTTAGTCTTCAGCGACTTCAACCACTTTCTTACCGCGGTAGAAACCATCAGCAGAAACGTGGTGACGGTGATGTTTTTCACCGCTAACTGGATCGGTAGACAATGTTGGTCCACTCAGCGCATCGTGCGAACGACGCATGCCACGCCTAGAACGGGTTTTTCGGCTCTTTTGTACGGCCATGTGTTACTCCTGATAAAACTGTCTGTTAATTGTCAGAGCCACTATCTTTCAGTTGCTCTCTTGTTAGTTGCGCCAAAACACCAAAGGGGTTTTCTTCCGCCACGTCATCCAAATCTTCACCAGTTGAGTAGCTTGCAGCGGTATTACACTGATCTTCCGGGTGATACATTACAAATGGCAAAGCCAATAGTAGCTCATCTTCTACCAAAGCAGTGATATCTCCTGCCTCATCTTCCACAATCCACGGGTCTAATTCCCGGGGTAGTGATTTTGCCTGATCCTCTGACCAGACAATACCAAGAGCCATCTCAACTGCCAATGGCAGCTTCATGGGTTCCAAGCAACGCTGACAGGCCATTAAGACAGTGGTTGATGCGCTTCCTCGCACCATCTTTTGGCCCTGTTCAGCGGTGTCAAAAATCAAGTTCGCCATGATCGGCTCGCTGACTTCAATCACTGCTTCGGAAAGCCTCAGACACGAATCAGAATTAATCTCACCTGTCAGTGTCACGCCCTGATTCACTAGGCGCCGCGGGTCAACCACCTGCGGCAAAATGTTTCTCTGAGGGGGTGTCAACATAGGCGCGCCATAATAGTGATATGACCTTGATCTGTCAAAGAAAAATTCCCTGAAATACTGGCTTTCAGAACAATTTCAACGCCACCTTCAAAGCCACGATAAAAACCCATATATAATACCGTCGTTATTATTTACGTCCGGCTCTCTAACAATACCCAATAACACATGAGCTCACACAGGAAACACTACATGACAAAACTGGTTCTCGCTTCCTCTTCTCGTTATCGGCGAGCCTTACTCGAGCGTCTACAGCACCCATTTGAATGCGCCTCTCCCAATATAGACGAAAGCCCTGCACCTGGAGAGCTACCGGAACATCTTGTAAAAAGGCTATCAGAAGCTAAAGCCAAAGTATTGGCTATACCATACCCCAACCACCTAATTATAGGCTCAGACCAAGTAGCCGTTTTCGAAGGAGGCACGCTGACCAAGCCGGGTAACTATGATGCTGCATTTCAACAACTTCGCTCACAATCGGGCTCACGCATAACCTTTCTTACTGGTGTAGCACTGCTGAATAGCAGGACAGGTGCTATTGATATCGACTGCATTTCTACGGATGTCCTTTTTCGGCAACTGAGTGATGAAGATATTGCAGACTATCTGACAAAAGATACACCCTATGATTGTGCGGGCAGCTTCAAATGTGAGGGCCTTGGGATAACTCTATTTGAGGGTATCTACGGCAGTGACCCTACAGCATTGGTTGGGTTGCCGCTGATTAGATTGAGCCAAATGTTGCGCCAACAAAACCTATAACCAACATTAACAAATAACAACAACCTATTGTTTTATATTGTTTATTATTTTTACTATCTCCTTGAACTCATCTAGACAGGCCAATGGCTGGTATTTAAGCAGCCTGTCAGATGAATGCGCACCATAACTTACTGCAACCTTGGGCATTCCAGCGTTCACCGCCATGGCCATATCAAACTCGGTATCACCCACCATCAATGCCTCTTCAGGAGGCAACTTAAACTCCTGTAACAGCTCATTCAGCATCAGTGGATTTGGTTTTCCTGCCGTCTCATCAGCACAACGACTACCATGAAAAAAATGGCTCAACCGCCTGGTTTTCAATACCCTATCCAAACCCCGACGACTTTTTCCCGTCGCTACAGTAAGCAGATATCCCTGCTCCTTGAGCTGCTCCAACGTCTCCTCAACACCCTTAAAAAAAGGTGATGGCTCTCGGTCATGCTTAACAAAATGACGAGAATAGCTATCTCGCATAGCCAGAATCTGATCCATATGAATGCCTGGAAACAAGGTTTCCAGGGCTTCGACTAACCCCAGACCAACAATTTCTCTGGCCTCGTGCTCTGGGGGTGGAGGTAAACCCACCTCTTCTGCAGCGCAACGTATACACAAAGCAATTCGGGAAAGAGAATTACATAGCGTACCATCCCAATCAAAGATCAAGAGCTTGGTCATCAAACCTACCCCCTGCCCCCCGCTAATGTTGCCAACACTTGGGTCAGCTCATCAGGCAATGGGGCATCAACACGAATTTTATGACCGTCAGGAGAGCGAAACTCCAGCCTTGCTGCATGCAAAAACATTCGTTTTAGCCCAAGAGCTTTCATTTGGCGATTGCTCTCATCAACACCGTACTTCTCATCACCAGCTAACGGGCACCCTGCATACTGACTATGAACGCGGATTTGATGGGTTCGACCCGTTTCCAACGTCACGTCCATTAGCGTCGCTTTATCGAAGCGCTTCAACACCGAGAAATGTGTCACTGAGGGTTTACCCTCCGGATTAATCCTTACTACGCGCTCACCAGATTTCAATTCACTTTTGAGAAGGGGCATATCGATTCGTTTCATCCCTCTTGGCCATCGACCCATCGCCAATGCTTGATATACCTTTACTACACGCCTGGCACGCATTTCATCTTGTAAAAAACGCAGAGAGGAACGCTTCTTGGCAAGAATCAAACAACCCGAGGTTTCCCGATCTAGTCGATGAACCAATTCCAAGAAGGAGTGACTGGGCCGGGTCGCCCTAAAGGCTTCAATCAACCCAAGGTTTACCCCGCTCCCTCCATGAACAGCCAATCCGGCAGGCTTATTTACAACCAACAACAAGGGGTCTTCATAGATAACATTTTGCTCGAGTAGCTTCTGTAGTTTAGGGCCAGGCGCAGCGGGTGCCTCGCGGTCAGCCACACGAACGGGGGGAATTCTGACCTTGTCCCCTCCTTGCAACTTATATACAGGCTTGACTCTAGAACCATTAACCCGGACCTCGCCCTTGCGAAGAATTCTATAAATACGTGACTTTGGAACTCCTTTTAACCTGGCCAGCAAAAAATTATCAACCCTCTGGCCAGCCTGATCCTCAGTGATTTCGACAAACTTCACAGAAATAGAATCAGCTTGGGTATCAGACATATTGGATCACTGTTTATTCAGTCACAGAAAAAGAGGCGGCCATTCTAGCAGCTGCCCCAGCCACTGGCACCTTCTCCAAAAAAACCACCAAGAATCATAGAATTAACTACTCATTCACACACCTTTAAATTGAAGGGGTTGACAATACCTGATATAGTCCACGCACGTTGCGCTGAGCCCCGGTAAAAACCGGTGAGAATAAAGAATGCTCTATAGATAGCCTGTAGAACGCTCAGCAAGCGATAAGGCGAAAGCCCTCTATTGAATTTATTGCGGCAGTTGCCCGGCACAATATAAGTGTCCGGCAGTTGTCATTAAGAAACCGCGCTAAGGCGCAGAAGTTACCGCAAAATATATTGAACACTAGTTCTGTTCCCGCAATAGCACGATAACAGTGAGCTGTATTCCGGCCCCACTTAAGACAGTGGCCCCGATTGAGACAACACAAGAATTCACTCTAATTTTGCTATTCCAATCGAACGAACTGCTGAAAAGCATCAGATTGATAACTCGAAGGTACTACCGGAAAGATACAGTGACTGATAACGGAAAATTAATAAAGATCATAGGGTTAAGACCTTTTTCCCCGCCAGCCTAACCGCTGACGGATCTTTGTTGCCCGGCTTTTTTGCACATCAATTGTTCATCACCTCTGCGGTGCTTCTGCTGCTTGTTACGCGCAAGACAGTAGGACAACATAATGAAACGCATGCTTATCAACGCCACCCAACCGGAAGAGCTTCGGGTGGCTATGGTCGATGGTCAACGACTATATGACCTGGACCTGGAAAACCGTACTCGCGAACAACGTAAAGCTAATATCTACAAGGGTAAAATCACCCGGGTTGAACCCAGCCTGGAAGCCGCATTTGTAGAATATGGCGCAGAAAGACACGGCTTTCTACCTCTCAAAGAAATCTCCAGAGAATACTTCTCCAAAAAACCCTCTGAGATAGAAGGTCGCATCAAAATCCAAGATGTCATCAAAGAAGGGCTTGAAGTTGTTGTTCAGGTTGAAAAAGAAGAACGTGGCAATAAAGGTGCCGCACTGACTACTTTTGTCAGTCTTGCTGGTCGCTATCTGGTATTGATGCCTAACAACCCTCGTGCAGGCGGAATCTCACGTCGAATTGAAGGTGAAGAGCGATCTGAACTACGAGAAGCTATCAGAGACCTGGAAACACCTAGTGGTATGGGCGTTATTGTTCGTACCGCTGGTATTGGCCGCTCCGCTGAAGAGCTTCAGTGGGATCAGGATTACTTGCTTCAACTGTGGAATACCATCAAAGAAGAAGCACAAAACTGTAAGGCACCCCACTTCCTGTTTCAGGAAAGCAACGTCATTATTCGAGCAGTTCGTGATTACCTTCGTCAAGATGTGGGCGAGGTTATTATCGATAACCGTGAGGCCTTCGATCTCGCAACGGGCTTTATCCAGCAGGTCATGCCCAATTTTCACAACCGGGTGAAATTCTACGAAGATGATATTCCTCTGTTCAACCGCTACCAGATAGAAAACCAGATAGAAACAGCCTTTGAACGTGAAGTTAAACTACCTGCCGGTGGCTCCATTGTTATCGATGTTACTGAAGCATTAGTCTCCATCGACATCAACTCAGCCCGTGCAACCCGTGGTAGTGATATTGAAGAAACCGCCTTGCGCACTAACCTCGAAGCTGCGGATGAAATATGCCGTCAACTACGCCTTAGAGATATGGGCGGACTGATTGTTATCGATTTTATCGATATGAATTCAGGGAAAAACCAGCGTGATGTTGAAAACCGCATGCGCGATGCCCTGGAAATTGACCGAGCTCGTGTTCAAGTAGGACGTATTTCACGCTTTGGCCTACTAGAAATGTCGCGTCAGCGCTTACGCCCTTCACTGGAGGAAACAACTTCCAGAGTCTGCCCTCGCTGCCTTGGACAGGGCACCATTCGAGGTACCCGCTCACTAGCATTATCAATTTTACGTTTAGTAGAAGAAGAAGCTCAGAAAGAGTTCAGCTCAGAAATCCGTACAATCACCCCTGTATCCGTGGCGACCTTCCTGCTCAATGAAAAGCGTCAGGAAATTTCTGAGATTGAAAAGCGACATAACATTAGAGTCATCGTGGTACCCAATGAGAGCCTTGAGACTCCGCACTTTGAAGTACAAAGAATTCGGGAACAAGATGGCGCCACTGCTGAATACAGCTACAAACTAACTAACACGCTATCAGAGGACATCACCTCACAAGAAATCGATGTTGTAAAACCAGTGCCTCCAGCACAACAACCAGCCGTTAAAACCCTGGCTCCAACACAGCCTGCACCTACATCAAAGCCGAGCAAGAGCAAGGAAACATCAGTAGCTGAGAAAAAACCTAGCTTACTCCGCCGCCTGCTCAATGCCTTATTCGGCGAGAGCAAAAAAGCTGAAGTCACAGAAAATAAAGGTCGCCAGCAAGCTCGTGGTCGCAATGATCGTCGCCCACAAAATCGTAACCGACGCCCTGATGATCGCCAAAATAGTGGCCGTGGCAGAGGGAGAGGCAAACCAACCCAGAACAGCCGTAGTAACAAAGATGGCGATGAAAACCGTAACAACCGCAATACGCAACGGCAGGAACGGGACAACACCAAGCAACAGCCTAAAAAGCCCAATCAGGAAGCCGTGAATAAAGAAAGTGGGAAAGCTGAAGCTGAAGTTACCAGTAGTAACCGTCCACCACGCAGAGAAGGTGATAAACGACGCAATCCTCGCCAACGCCGCCAACGTAAGGAAGTACCTCCTGAGTTACTGGCAGCATCCAACGCGGAGAATGCCTCTCAGGAACCAACACACACTGATACTTCTGAGAAGAAAACTCAAGCTTCACCAAAAGAGATGACGCCCGTTATTACAGCTGCACCTCAGACTGAGGCAAAGCCAGTAGTCACACCTAAAGCTGAGCCAAAAACAGAAATAGTTGAACCACAAGAGCCCGCAACGACTCCTGATTCCACTGACCCTGTAATAGAAGCCTCTGGAACAGTCGCTGTAGATTCAACGCTAGACACAACAATTGAAACTATAGAACCACCAGTTGAACAGAAACAGGAGAAGCCCCTATCTCCAGAACCAGTAGTTGAACCAGAGACTATTGTGCCTGTAGAACCTCTTTCGGAAGCTCCTGCAGAAATCTCACCTGAGAAGACTGATACTCTTGATGACGCTGAAGTCGTGGTAGTGGACCAACTGGAGGGCACAAAGGAGGTATCACAAGAACCTACTGGTGCTCGTGCCAGCAATGACCCAAGGAATAAACCGAAGCCCGTAGGTAAAGTATCTATTGTTAGCGATACTCGCACACAAGCACCGTCACAACCGCTAAATACTTCGCTGCCATCACCAATTTCCGTAGAACCATCTCAGCACACTCGTCCCAGCAACGACCCTCGCCAACAACGCAAGACTTAAACGCGAAGAAAAAACAACGTAATCAGGGATTAAATAGAATAAAAAAAGTAACGAGATAATACATAGTAAGCAGGAGATAAATTCGTTGGGTTTCGCCCTTGTGTGCAAATGAAACCGCGGTATAATCTCCCGCACTTTTTTGAGGCTCTGCCTTAAGGTGAACCCCAGTAAATCCTAGAACTGGGGCCACCAAAAAAGACTTTAGGAGGGGTGGCTGAGTGGTCGAAAGCACCGGTCTTGAAAACCGACGTATCGAAAGGTACCCAGGGTTCGAATCCCTGCCCCTCCGCCATTACATTAGGAATTACGTGGGTTTTTTGGTATAGAGACCTAATTCCCCACATTTTCCCCACACAAAATTAAGGGCTTACAGCAATGTAGGCCCTTTTTTTATACCCACTCCCCTCTCAGGAAAAATAGGCGGGCACAGGCTCAACAGCTACGTCTGATGCAATGCTACTCAATACCTAGTTTATTTAGTAGCGCTACAAATGGAGTTGCACTTTGGGGTACACTTTGGTCATTGGTCTCGAGGAGATGGTTGTTGACTTGCTATGACTAAGATTGATATGGAGCTTATTGAACGGGCATTGGCCGGTGAGGTATTGACAAGTTAACTTCCTAGGTCGAGATAAATTCATTCCATTTCCCTCTCAAATTGTCACTGCCTTTTCCCAAGACGCAAAGGCTCGCTGCCTGAAAGATCGATAGTTCTTGGCCGATACTAAATGACGCCCCAAGTTGAATAGATTGTATACCTCGGCATGAACTGGGAGGAAACCTTGTGCCTGCTCTACCGATTTGAACTTCCGCATGCCCCGCTCTCTCACTCCCGTTGGTTGATGGGAAAGTACTGCACGATTATTGGCATATTGCCTAGTGTCATGGAGGGTGTCAGGAATCAACTCACGGTGCGTAACACTATAGCTGCGCAATTTGTCCGTGACGATCTTCCTAGGCTCGGCGTCATGGCGTTTAAATAGCCGTTTAAAGAAACGTTTGGCGGCTTTTGCATCCCTTCGGGGCTGAAGAAAAACATCAACTACCTCACCGCCTTGATCCACGGCGCGCCATAAGTAGTGCTGCTTTCCTTGAATCTTCACAAAAACCTCATCGATAAAGAAAGTATCACCATACCCTTGGTGATTACGCTTCAAACGGCGGGCATATTGAGCACCAAATTTTCGGCACCAGATACGAATAGCTTCGTAGCTGACGGTGATACTCCTCTCAGCAAGTAGATCTTCAATATCTCGATGGCTGAGGTTGAAACGATAGTAGAGCCAGACGGCATATTGAATAATTTCAGGCGGAAAGCGGTGACGTTTGTAGATATTCATTCCTTGATTATCCATTTTCTTGCATTAACTTGTCAGTACCTTCCGAAACCTTACCCAACAAAATTATCGTTATTATGCCAGACAAAGGCGCAGACATTCGATCCGATTCAGGAACCTCTGGTCAGTCCCCTTTAAATACTTAAAACATAAAAAAACCCGGCAATTGGCCGGGCTTGTAGGTGCAATAAAGCAAACGTTTAGGGCGAGAACTTGGTAATCGCTTCTACCGCAGCTTTATCAATTTGACCGCCAATATCCTCTTCATTAACAATGGCTTGAATTTTCGCACGCCAAATCAACTCTTTGGATTGGGCATCCAGGAAGTCGATCACCAAGGTGCCTTCCTTGTATTCGATAGTCTGGGTTTCGACGGTACGGGTATAGCTGCCGCTGTTTCTATTTTGGTATTTCCAGCGCTGGTCATAGTCGCGCGAGCGCGGGTTAGCATAGTAGGGGTAACGTTCTCGGTCCCCCCAGTAGTCGGAGTTTTCAACGGTCCGTTCGGTCGATACCTGCTTCGAGTCACCATAAAAGCTGATTAGAAAATCCGGCTTCGCAGCGTCTCGGGATATCCCCTTGGCTTGAAGCTCTCGCTCGACCGCAAATTTAAACTGCTTGATCGTCAGGTGTTTTTGTTCATCTTTCGGATCGCTCTTTTCCGGCAGCCAGTCATAGCTCCGGTAACTCGACAGATCCACCGCCGGATCTGACTGGGTATTTACCGACATCGGGTAGCAGGCCGATAACAGCAGTACGGCGCAGAACACGGCTAAAAACCGTTGCATAGCAACTTCCTTTTTTTATTTATCTGATAAATACAATCTAGCACATCTTTCATATTTTTCCGCCAACACCATGAAATTTATACAAGAACGCTCCATCACCCTGCCAGAGCGTATGGCGATAGCGGTGAGATCCATGTTTTTTTCAACAGTATCGAAATGCGCGTTAATCATGGTATGTGCATGGCCGTCCATCAGCCCAGGCATAAGGGGTTTAGGTACTGACAAGTTAACTTGTTTTTCTTGAAGAATTGGTGTTTTACTGCACTTTACACTGACAATTCGCTACAAAAGTGGTGGATAACTAACAGTTTGCTGGCGTTTTCGGGTTAGTTGTGTAGCCCCAGCCCAGACCTTCAAGTTAACTTATCAGTACCCTTTATAGGGTTGTCAGTAGACGATTGTGAGTACTTCTGGCTGCCTTCCAGCTTGCGCAGTAATAGATAAAAAATCGGTGTAAAGAACAGGCCAAAGAAGGTTACGCCTAACATGCCAGAAAAGACGGCCACCCCAATATCATTGCGCATCTCAGCGCCAGCGCCGGTGGAAAAAACCATAGGCACTACACCCATAATGAAGGCGAAGGACGTCATCAAAATCGGTCGTAAACGCATACGGCTGGCAGTAATGGCGGCTTGGTAGGTCGCCATGCCTTGTCGCTCCAGTTCGCGAGCAAATTCAACAATCAAAATTGCGTTTTTACTGGCTAGCCCTGCTAGAACAAACAGACTGATTTGAGTGAAAATATTGTTGTCTCCACCTGTCACCCACACACCGAAAACAGCGGAGAGGATCGATAAGGGAACAATGGAAATGACGACTAATGGTAGCACCAGGCTCTCATATTGTGCCGCTAGTACCAAGAATACGAGTAATAAGCATAGTGGGAAAATATAAATAGCGGTATTGCCACTGAGTACTTGTTGATAGCTCAACTCAGTCCACTCAAACGCTACCCCCTGCGGTAGTAGGCGGTCCAGAAGACTGCTGATTGCTCCCTGTGCCTGCCCACTAGAATAACCCGGCGCCGCATTGCCATTTAGGTCCGCAGCCAGGTAGCCGTTGTAGTGAGCCGCACTCTCGGGGCCATAGCTTTCTTGCATCTTTAAGATACTACCCAATGGCACCATCTCACCCTTGTTATTGCGAACTTTTAAGTTCAGTGCATCGTCTGGGCTGGCGCGATAGTCTGCATCTGCCTGAGCGATGACCTGATATGTTCGGCCAAACTGATTGAAGTCATTCACATACAAGGAGCCAAGGTAGATCTGCATGGTATCGAAGATATCTTTGATATTGAGTCCCAGCTGCTTGGCTTTGGTGCGATCTAAATCTGCATAGAGTTGAGGAACATTGATCTTGTAATTGGAATACACATTCGAAAGCACCGGGTCCTGCCATGCGGCCTGCTGTACGCTTTGAACCACTTCAGCAAGTCTTTC
Organism: Porticoccus sp.; assembly: GCA_036961395.1. Taxonomy (GTDB): domain Bacteria; phylum Pseudomonadota; class Gammaproteobacteria; order Pseudomonadales; family Porticoccaceae; genus Porticoccus. The sequence goes on along the minus strand of JBALVP010000005.1, from coordinate 11,623 downwards.
ATAGCCAAGGTTGGCGCGGTCTTCAATTTGCAGCTTGAAACCGCCCGTCGTCCCCAAGCCTCTGACAGGGGGTGGTGGAAAAATCACGACGAATGCTTCTTCAATACCCTGGTATTTCATTTGTAGCTTTTGGGCGATAGCCGCAGCAGACAAATCCTCACTTTGGCGATGGCTAAATGATTCCAGTGTTATGAAAACAATGCCGGCACTGGCACTGTTGCTAAAACCATTTACGGATAGGCCGGGGAATTGCACTGCATTTTTAACCCCTGGCTCGGAGAGGGCAATGCTGCCCATTTCCTTGATGACCTTTTCGGTTCGGGCCAGGGTCGAACCATCGGGCAGCTGTGCAAAACTGATCAGGTATTGTTTGTCCTGTGCTGGCACGAAGCCATCTGGCAGCGTGTTAAAGCCGACAAAGGTTATAGCAAGCAGTATCAGATATACCGCTACAGCTAGGGATTTTCGCCCAAGAAGTGTCGTTACTTTTGTTGAGTAGCCATCGGAGGCACGTTTAAAACTTCGATTGAAGAGCTTAAAGAAACGGCCGAAAAGTGCATCGATGATACGAGTCAATCGATCCTTGGGTGCATTGTGATCTCTTAGTAATAAGGCCGAAAGAGCGGGGCTTAAGGTCAGTGAATTAAAGGCGGAAATCACGGTGGAGATGGCAATAGTCAATGCAAATTGTTTATAAAACTGGCCAGTTAGGCCGCTCACGAAGGCAATGGGCACAAATACTGCCACCAGTGTCAGTGAGATGGCGATGATTGGGCCGCTGACTTCTTGCATTGCCTTATAGCTGGCTTGACGGGGCGTTAGACCATCCGCGATATTGCGTTCGACATTTTCCACGACCACGATGGCATCGTCGACCACAATACCGATGGCCAAAACTAACCCGAACAGGGACAGCGTATTAATGGAGAACCCAAACAGCCACATTAGGGAAAAGGTGCCAACGATTGAAACGGGGACAGCCAGCAGTGGGATGATGGACGCGCGCCAAGTTTGTAAAAATAGCACCACGACAACCACCACCAGTGCTAGTGCTTCCAGCAGGGTGATGATGACGGCTTTGATCGAATCTTTGACGAATACTGTCGGATCGTAGACAACCTGATAGTCAACTCCAGGTGGGAAGCGGTGTTTTAATTCCGCCATGGTTTCGCGTACATCGTCAGAGATGTTTATGGCATTGGCACCCGGAGCCTGGAAGATTGGAATGGCGACCGCTGGTTGGTTGTCCAGCATCGCATTTAGGCTGTAGCTGGCCGAATCCAGCTCGATTCGGGCAACATCTTTCAGTCGAGTTATGTTGCCTATCTCCCCCACTCGGATAATGATCTCACCAAACTCTTCTGGTGTTTCCAGCCTACCTTTGGCATTGATGGGTAGCTGTACATCCACAGGGCTTGTCATCGGGGCGCCACCGATAACACCCGCTGCGACCTGTATGTTTTGCTCACGAATGGCTGTTACAACATCATTTGCCGTGAGATTTCTTTCGGCAATTTTTTCTGGATTAAGCCAGATGCGCATGGCGTAGTCCCCGGAACCGAACAGGCGCACACTGCCGACGCCTGACACCTTGGCCAGCTCATCTTTGACGTGCATCAGTGCGTAATTACGCAGGTACAGCTCGTCATAACTTTTGTCTGGTGAGACTAGATGTACGACCATAGTGAGGTCTGGTGAGCTTTTAACTACCGTCAGGCCAAGTTGGCGGGTAACCTCCGGGAGTCGAGGTAAAGCCTGTGTCACGCGATTTTGGACCATTTGCTGAGCAAGATCGGGGTCGGTACCAATTTTGAAGGTAACCGTCAGTGTCATGCGCCCATCGGATGTTCCTTGGGAGAACATGTAGATCATGTTTTCTACACCACTGAGCTGCTCTTCTAGGGGTGTTGCTACAGTTGCAGCAATCACCTTTGGGTTGGCGCCAGGGTAGGAGGCCGTGATCACGACAGAGGGCGGTGCAACTTCAGGGTATTCGGACAGCGGTAGCTGAAACATGGCCAGCAGTCCGGCGATAAAGATAAGTACCGAGAGAACGCCAGCAAAGATGGGGCGATCGACAAAAAATCTCGAAATATTCATAGTGACCCTATGGGGTGGCTATTGGTGAGGAACAGTTGCTGGGTAGCTCGGTACCTACCCAACACTTAGTCCTCTGGCCCAGTTCTAGTCAGGATGTCGTTGGCAGATATGGGGTTTACTATCATGTTGGGGCGAATGTGGGGAAGACCGTTTACTACAGCGCTTTCTCCCGGGTGTAATCCACTGAGTACTACCCGGTAGTCATTGTGATATTGCCCCAGTGTGACCTCCCGATACGTTGCCTTATTCTCGGCATTAACGATGTAGACAAACTTCTTGTTTTGGTTGGTGCCCACAGCGCGTTGAGGAATTAACAGAACCTCTGTTTTGGTAGTAGAGCCCAGTCGAATGTTGGCAAACATGCCCGGTGTTAGCACCCCGTCTGTATTATCAAAAATGGCTCGTGCGCGAATGGTGCCACTTGAGCTATTTAGCCGATTATCGAATGAATGAATATGCCCCTTGTAGACGACACTGACCTCGGCAGCCAAGGTTAGCTCTACTGGCATTGCACTGGTGTCCAGAGAGCTGCGGACAGACTTGATGTAAGTTTGCTCATCCACGTTAAATTCGGCATAAAGCTTTTTGTGTGACACTAGCGTAGCGAGTATGGGGGCATTTGATCCAGTCTCGACAATGTTACCTTCTGTGAGTTCTGCTCGGCTTATACGGCCATCAAAGGGAGCGGTAATATGAGAGTATTCTAGACTCAAGAGAGCTTGTACCAAGTTACTTTCGGCTTCGCTAATGGCAGCAGACGCCATCTGATACTCATTGTGGGCTGTGTCATGAACACTTTCAGAAATGAGCTTCCGGTCGATGAGCCGTTGAGTACGCTCTAATTCGTCTTTGGCTAACTTGGCACGAGAGGTTGCTGAAGTGAGCTGAGCTTGAGCCCGTTTAACGGCTGCTTCATAAGGCCGCGGGTCGATCACAAATAAGGGCGTATCTTTTTTGACCGCTTGGCCATCTTCAAACAGAACTTGCGTGATTTCTCCACTTACTAGCGGCTTGATATCCGCGCTATCCACAGCACTCAATCGACCAGAGAAGTTTGTCCAGGTGCGAACTGATTGGAGTTGTAAAGTGGTCACTTCGACAGTGGGGGGCACGGGCATCACGCTGTCTTGTGCAACGCTACTCCCGGACGTCATGTAATAGATACCAGCCGTGACAACGATGAGCATTGTTACAACCTTAATAAAAGGCCAACGTTGGTGATTTGAAAGCATAGCGTTTATGTCCTGTCTCGAAATCTTCATCGGAGACGTTTTCCGATGAACCTCCATGTAGACGGTCTATCCATTGAGTGTAAAGGGGAACAGAATATAGATCGGCTGGTATACACGTCAATGATAGCTTCTCCATAAGTTATAAGGGCAGCCAGGTTAAATTCAAAGATACTTGTTCAAAAAGTGAAGGCCTTTTCAGGGATGGTGGCGGCAATGCGGTTAGTAGTGATTTCTGTAACGTTATCCAGTGCTGGTGTAAACAGGACCAGCAGCTCATCCAAAACCTCCTGTCGATTGCCGGGAACCGCGCCATAAAAAAAGGGGTTGCAGCAATGCAACCCCTTTTTCTTGTCCTCAGCATGACGGGTGAATACCACCTACTCAAATTTCATCCGATGAAAGCTTCGCCTCACTTTCAAACCACGGCTCAATCATGTCTCGACGCTGCGATAACGTAAATCAGGGGTTCCTATCGCAAGAGATACTTAGCGCTTACCCTGCTGGACGGAAATATAGCTAATGGCACCTTCTTATTTATAGCCCTCAATAGATAAGTATTAGCATTACTCAACAATGTCTTTCTATTTGAGCAGACCTTAGTGTGCAAAAGAAGAACTAGTTACCTCGAAAACTCGCCTTCGCTCTTCCTGCTTTTAGCCCTTCTCGAAAAGCCGACAAGCCTGGATCAAGTTTCACTAGTCTAGGACATTTAGGCATCTCGGTTTCTCTTATATGGTTACCTTTAATCATTTTAATACCCTGCACCCAACCTTTGCAAAAATCTGCTTGTGCTTCTACGTAATCTACTTCTTGAGCTACTTCTTGATCTTGGGCTTTATCATTATCGCCAAAAGGTAAGCTAGAGCATGCAGACAGTACAAAGCATGTAGACAATAATAGAAATGTAATCAGTATTTTTTTGATGATGAACTCCTTTGGTGGATTTAGAGGACGAATAGCAAAGCATTGAATGAGAAAGTGACCCAAGTGTCAATATCACAGGAGTCACAACTGACTAAACACCAGATTTGACTTAATTCAGCATAGGTAACAGTGAAGTGGTAAGATTTCGTTCAGTTCTCACTTCTAGCCAGTAGATGTATAACATAAGGACTCTATGAAGACGCCTAAGCGAATCCAGCCACTGATTGATGATGGCGTAGTCGATGAAGTCATCCGCCCATTAATGAGCGGAAAAGAAGCTGTCGTCTATGTGGTTCGCTGTGGCTCTGAAATTCGTTGTGCCAAGGTCTATAAAGAGGCCAACAAACGGAGCTTCAAGCAAGCAGTTCAGTACCAGGAAGGTCGAAAAGTACGTAATAGCCGCCGTGCCAGAGCCATGGAGAAAGGCTCCAAATACGGTCGAAAACAACAAGAAGAGACCTGGCAGAATGCCGAAGTGGATGCGCTCTATCGTTTAGCCACTGCTGGTGTGCGAGTACCCCAGCCTTTTGGCTGCTTCGACGGTGTCTTATTAATGGAGCTGGTTACTGGCCCTGATGGACATGTAGCACCACGCTTGAATGACGTATCTATGTCGCCAGAACAAGCGCTAGAAGATCACGCTGTCATTATGCAGTACGTTAAGCTGATGCTCTGTGCCGGACTGGTACACGGCGATTTGTCAGAATTTAATGTGCTCCTAGATGAATACGGCCCCGTTATTATCGATCTACCCCAGGCGGTAGACGCCGCTGCCAACAACAATGCAGAGCGAATGTTGGCACGAGATGTTAATAACATGACTAACTACTACGCCTTATTCGCCCCAGAATTGAAAGACACCAAATATGCCAAAGAGATATGGGCACTGTATGAAGAGGGAGAATTACACCCAGAGGTCGAATTAACCGGCTACTTTGAAGAAACCACTCAAACTGCTGATGTGGATGTAGTGTTACAAGAAATTCAGGCTGCATTGACAGAGGAGCTTGAGCGACAAGAACGCCTTCGTGAAGTGGAAGAATCCATCTAATACTCCTCCTTTTCTTCTACACAACCTACTCTATTGCACTCTATATATTCCCGGGGCGAATTGAGCGAAATTTATACACAGTTTAACTCGACGCCGTTGCAACAAATCCCTATAGTACGCACCCTCTTAGAACCCCCGTTTTTAGTCGTTTAAATTCATAGGTATCCCGTTGATTTCTACCGCAAACATCACCATGCAGTTTGGCGCTAAGCCATTGTTTGAAAACATCTCTGTCAAGTTTGGCAATGGCAATCGCTATGGCCTGATTGGCGCCAATGGCTGTGGTAAATCCACGTTCATGAAAATCCTGGATGGTAGTCTGACACCCACTGCCGGAAATGTATCCATGACCCCTAACGAGCGGGTGGGTAAATTACACCAAGATCAATTCGCTTTTGAAGAATATTCCGTCATTGATACCGTGATCATAGGGCATGCGGAATTATGGGAAGTAAAACAAGAGCGGGAACGTATCTACGGGTTAGCCGAAATGTCCGAGGCAGACGGTATGAAGGTGGCTGACCTCGAGGCCCGGTTTGCTGAAATGGATGGCTACAGCGCCGAGAGTCGTGCCGGTGAGATTTTGATGGGTGCGGGTATTGCTGAAGAGCTTCATTTTGGTCCGATGAGTGAAATTGCACCGGGCTGGAAACTGCGAGTCCTGCTGGCACAGGCTTTATTTTCAGATCCAGACATCCTGCTACTGGACGAACCGACCAACAACCTCGATATCGATACTATTCGCTGGCTGGAAGCGCTCATCAACGAACGAAAAAGCACCATGGTCATCATTTCCCATGACAGGCACTTCCTCAATGCGGTATGTACGCATATGGCCGACATCGACTATGGTGAATTGCGTGTTTACCCCGGAAACTACGATAATTTCATGACGGCCGCCACCCAGGCTCGTGAGCGTATGCATTCCGAAAATGCTAAAAAATCTGTACAAATTGCCGAACTTCAGCAGTTTGTCAGCCGCTTTTCGGCCAATGCATCAAAAGCCAAACAGGCCACTTCGCGTGCCAAGCAGCTGGGGAAAATAAAACTGGACGACATCAAAGCATCCAGTCGTGTCACCCCCTATATCCGCTTTAAGCAGGACAAAAAGCTACATCGCCAAGCATTAATTTTGGAAAACCTGGGTCATAGCTTTGGCGACGAACATCTCTTCAGTGGGGGCAATCTCATTCTAGACGCAGGCACACGCTTGGCTGTCATTGGAGAAAATGGTACAGGTAAAACGACCTTACTCCGATGCTTGATGGATGAGATGTCTGCCAATAACGGCACCATAAAATGGTCAGAAAATGCCACCCTAGGCTACTGTCCTCAAGATAGCACCGCTGAATTTGATAATAATTTAAATCTGTTTGATTGGATGAGTCAGTGGCGTAAACCCAGCCATGATGACCAAATTGTGCGCGCCACATTGGGGCGATTATTATTTTCTTCCGATGATTTCAAAAAGCAGGTCCGAGTTTGCTCTGGTGGTGAGAAGAACCGGCTGCTATTTGGTAAGTTAATGATGATGGATACCAATGTATTACTGATGGACGAGCCCACCAACCATTTGGATATGGAAGCCATTGAAGCGTTAAACATGGCATTAGAACATTATGAAGGCACGTTGATTTTTGTCAGCCATGACCGTGAATTTGTGTCATCGCTGGCCAACCGTGTCATTGAAATCAAAGATCAAAAACTGGTGGACTTCCAAGGTACCTACGAAGAATACCTTGCCAGTCAACAGCAAGATGGTAAGGCCGTCAGTTTTTAACAACAAAGCTGTCAGTTGTACAAACAGTATCACGGCTAAATAAAAGCACTAAAAAATAAAACAGGAGTCTCCCATGCCCGGCTTGCTACCCGACACCGATCCCAACGGCCTACTGGAATACTCAGTCGTATTTACAGATCGCTCCCTGAACCACATGTCTCAATCCTTTCAGGGCGTGATGAAGGATATTTCTACTACGTTGAAAAAAGTATATAACGCAAATACCGTAGCGGTGGTTCCTGGTGGTGGTACTTATGGTATGGAAGCAGTTGCCCGCCAATTCGCTAATAACAAAAAGTGCCTGGTCATTCGCAACGGTTGGTTTAGTTTCCGTTGGAGCCAAATTCTGGATATGGGCAGCATAGCCTCTGAAACTATCGTCATGAAAGCTCAACCAGTAGACTCTGATACTCAGGCTGCACTGGCCCCTGCACCTATCGATGAAGTGGTTGCTCAAATCAAATCTGAAAAACCGGACATGGTGTTTGCCCCCCATGTAGAAACTGCCTCTGGCATGCTCTTACCCGATGACTACATCAAACAGGTCACGGATGCGGTGCATTCCGTTGGTGGGCTGTTTGTGCTGGACTGCATTGCCTCTGGTACCTTATGGGTTGATATGCAAGCCTGTGGTGTGGACATTCTGATCAGTGCCCCACAGAAAGGCTGGAGTGCCTCACCCTGTAGTGCATTGGTCATGTTGGGTGATAACGCTCGTGAACTGATCGACTCTACGACCAGCACCAGTTTTGCTTGTGACTTGAAAAAATGGCTACAAATCATGGAAGCCTATGAGAATGGCGGCCATGCCTACCACGCCACCATGCCCACCGATGCCCTGTTGAAATTCAGGGATACCATGAAAGAAACCGAAGCCTATGGTTTTGAGAAAGTAAAGAACGAGCAACTAGAACTGGGGCGTAAAGTACGTGAGTTACTCATCAACAAAGGATTCAAAAGCGTCGCTGCCGAAGGTTTTCAAGCCCCAGGCGTCGTGGTCAGTTATACAGATGATGTGGATATCCACAACGGCAAAAAATTCCTGGCGGTAGGATTACAAATTGCCGCAGGTGTTCCCTTGCAGTGCGATGAACCCGAAGATTTCCGAACCTTTAGAATAGGCCTATTCGGTTTGGATAAACTCCACAATATTGACCGAACTGTTAATCACCTTAGTGAGGCACTAAGTAAAGTTTCTCCTTAAAAGGTTTCACCATAACAAGAGGCCTTTTTAAATAGAGCACGCTGATTCAGTGTGCTCTATTTTTTCTATACCCCTCACCTCTTATCCACCCCCTCCCACACCGAAACAATACAAGTCCTTGTCTCTAGCCAATAGGTTCCCGATAATACTGCCAAACCCGTTTACCCCAACTAAATAACACAGGGCCTGATTCAATGGCATCGCTGCAAGAACAACTTCTCAAAGCCGGTATCGTCGACAAGCAAAAAGCCAAGCAGGTAGAACAAGAGAAGCGTAAACAGGCCAAGCAGTCCCACAAAGGCCATAAGCAGGTCAATGAAACCAAAGAACTGGCAAAGAAAGCACTGGCCGAAAAAACAGCCAGAGACCGTGAAATAAACCATCAGCGTGAAGCTGCGGCTGAACTCAAAGCCATTGCCGCACAAATAAAACAACTTATTGAAGTCAATCGCATCGACCGCCAGGGTGGTGAAACCGCCTACCAATTTACCGATGGAACAAAAATCAAAAAGATTTATGTCTCCCCTCTTCTGCATAACCAGCTAAGCAAAGGGTTAATAGCCGTTGTGCGCCTTAACGACCAGTACGAACTGGTTCCAGCAATAATCGCAGACAAGATTAGTCAACGTGACGAGAGTATCGTGCTCGTTCAAAACCAAGCGAGTGACAACAAAACAGATGAAGATGATTACTACGCTGATTACAAAATTCCTGATGATTTGATGTGGTAGCAAACGCCCTCTTGATACGTTCATTACGACAATTCTAATCCTGCTTACTCAACAGCAACTGAACCCTACGACTTACATCAGGTCAAACGGTCACCCTGATAAATTTACCGGATGACATGAAACCTCATGCTTAAATATATCCCGCTGATACTGATAACACTGACATTCACTGGAAACGCTCTCGCTGCTACCGAAAAAGCCATTTTTGGTGGTGGTTGTTTCTGGTGTATGGAGTCACCCTACGACAAGCTTGAGGGTGTGATCAGCACCACCTCGGGTTATACCGGAGGACACTTAGACAACCCCAATTATCAAGATGTATCTGGTGGCCGATCTGGGCATGTGGAGGTGGTTGAGGTTGCCTATGACCCGGATAAGGTCAGCTATGAGACATTATTAAAAGTATTCTGGGTTAATGTGGACCCGCTAAATTCCAGAGGCCAGTTTTGTGACAACGGCAGCCAGTACCTAAGTGCAATTTTTTATCTGAATGAACACCAACGTAAAGCTGCTGAAAACAGCCAAAAAGTGCTCATGGAAAGTAATATTCTAAAAGGGACGATAGCCACCACTATTCGTCCTGCTGATAAATTCTATCCTGCCGAGGAATATCATCAAAATTATTATAAGAAAAACCCCGTTCGATACCGCTATTACCGTTATGGTTGTGGTCGAGATAAAAGGCTCGAGGAACTCTGGCAGGAAGTAGAGCTTCCTTTTTAGCCACGCCTTTGAGCTATGCCCTAACCGCTACTCCAACGTAGCCAAGTATCAACTTTCATTTTCCTAATAAGATAAGCCATTAATAACACCACTCTAGATTGACCCACATCATGTGCCAGTGACATTGCAAGCGTTAGGGTCTATCTCTCATCACTAGAGTTACAAAACAACCAAGGTATTTATGCAAGTTATTCGAAAACCTGACGAGACATTTCAGGTTTACTCAGGGACCGACTCCGAATTTCTGAGCCCACTGGTCAGTTGTAGCCTGGATACACTTTTTGAGTGTAAACAGGAAACATCACCTATTGCCCTCAATCTTCACCTTCTAGAAGGGCTTAGCTCAGATTACCCACACTTACTTGCCCGAGAACTCAGTCTCTACTCACAAAAGTTTGGGCAACGTCGGGCAGCAAAAACCTGGTTACGGGGAGCACCACTTAACTGCCTGAACGCAGCTGAAATCACTGAGATCGCCTTTCTGTCTGCGGGTAACTTTGAAATGGACGAAGACATCTATAGTGAGTATGGATTCGAATGCTCTGTTGCTGATATCAATGAAAATAACTTGGCGCTAATGAAGGGATTACGCTTCACCACGTTGTTATTAAATATTGACGCAGCCCTTACACCCAAGACTCAACATCTATGGCCCCTTCTGGAGTTGATCACTCAATATAAATTCCAGGAGCTTCAGCTTCGCTTGGATGTCAGTAACTCAGACGCAGCCACTTTGCACCACTGGCTGGAGAGCCTTATTGTTGGCCACCCACAGTTAATCGAGCTACATGGGCTGAATGACATGAACGAGCCTATTATGCTTGATCAACTTGCTACGTTGATGTCAGCACGGGGTTACACCCTAATCGGTGATTGTTACTTTGTGAATGAGCATCATCCACTGTTGCAACTTAAACACTCGGGAAAGTTGCAATACACCCCGTGGGGGCTCTCTGACCCAAAAATTAAGGACTGGATCGGGCTTGGTATCGGCGCTCTAGGTAAAATTGGCGGTGGTTATTACCAAAACACAGATAAGGAATCTGTATACCAATCATACCTTTCCCAGGCCAAATTGCCCGTTCACTCTAGCGGCAAGTACCCCAACGATAATACTGCCCAAGTGTCGGCACTGATGGAACAGCTCATCTGCCTTCATCAAATTCCAAATCTAAAAAATCACCCTCTCATCAGAGAAAACCCAAGAATTCATCAGGTATTCCAACTAGCCTGCCATAAAGGCTGGATGATTGAAGAGGAGAAATATCTCCGTATCAGCAGCCAGGGCCTGAACTATTTCCACGAAATCAGCCGAAATCTGCTGTGTAGTTAGGGTGAAAATATCACTCTGTAAGATGACCTAGATCAAGATCGCAGATATAATGCCCCTCTTGATTAAGGTGAGATGTGTCGTCAATGGATGCCAAGTGCCCCCACAATACCGAGGCAAACTGCGGCGATTGCCGTATGAATGCCCTCTGCCTTCCCTTGGCACTACAAACTAAGGAAGTAGCACAGCTGGATGAAATTATTCAGCGTGGCCGACCACTCCAGAAAGACCGACACGTATACAATGCCGGAGAAGAGTTCAAATCAGTCTTCGCCGTTCGCAGCGGCTCGATAAAAAGTTACACCGTGAGTAATGATGGTCAGGAGCAGGTCACTGGATTCCACCTTCCCGGTGAAATATTCGGTATGGATGGTATTGCTCACAACCACTACACCAACTCAGCCTTAGCTATGGAAACTGCTGCCGTCTGCGAAATCCCCTTTTCAAGGCTACAGGAACTGAGTATTGCTATCCCTTCACTACAACGTCACTTCTTCCAGCTAATGAGCAAGGAAATCACTAATGATCAGCAACTGATCACGTTGCTC
>JBALVP010000059.1:0-9439 GCA_036961395.1 Porticoccus sp. | reverse complement strand
GTCGGGAATCACTGTATTGAATCGGAGTGCCGGAATGGTCAGGCTTCCACTTGATTCCGGAAAGACCGCATATTTGAGTTCTATCACTAAATGATTAATGCCATTGATCTGCTTTTGGTATTGGTTTTCAGACACTTTCATCACGGAAGCATCTTTAATCATCAGCTCTTCACTGGAAATACTTTGAAGGTTAGTGGATGCATTGATACGAAAGGTGATGAGTAATTGCTCCTGAACATAGGCTGATGATTTGTCCAAGTCTGTTTCAACAAATACCGGTTGAGTACTGTTACTGGTACTGGTACTGGTACTGGTCTGGGGACGGTCCTCCACCTTAAGCATGATTGCTTTACTGTCCACTCCTTTGAAGCTCAGTGAGGGGATTTGCAGTTTCCCTGTTTTTCTGGGTAACAATTGCAGGCGCCATTCGGTGTAGGAGGTCGAATTTCCATTCATGATGGAAAATTTATTTTTCTGCTGCTGGGATAACACCTCAAAGTCATCATTGAGTGGTGTGAAGTCAGGGGCGCTCGTTGTTTGCTCATCATACTGAACGAGAAGCTCCAGTGTTTCCCCTTTGCCAAGCTGGCTGCGATCTACCGAGGCCGTTAAGGTGTCAGCCAGTGCCACAGTGCTAGTCAGCAAAAAAAGAGTCGCCAAGAGGAGGCGTATCGCAGTGTTATAGGTGGTCATCATGAATTATTTACCATCGTTCTTCATCATGGTCAGAGGCCGTATTGATGCCTCGACGCTGTTCATGTTTGCGTTTTTTAGACTCGTAGCGGAATTTTTCACGCAACAGGCCGCCGGGATCATCAGGGATACGCCGTAGCCATTGTTCCATGGCTTGTTTTTCCTCATCGGTCATTTGTTGAGATTCTGCATTTGTCGGTTTGCCTTGATCAGAGGATTGCTCTTCATCATCCGTTTGTTGGGGGTCTCCCTGTTGATTTTTATCTTGTTCTGACGGACTGTCCGTTGGTTGCTCATCCTTATTTTGTGATTCATCGGCACTGGATGGTTGTTGCTCATTATTATCTTGGCTGCCGTCTTGATCGCTGTCTGGACTGTTTTCTTGGTTGTCGTTGGATTGCTGCCCCTCTGATTCATTACTCTCTGATGGATTGCTATCGGCGTCTGAAGATTGATCCTGCTGATCTTGAGAGGAGTCATTATTTTGAGAGTTTTGTTCTGAGTCTTGTTGCTGTTGAAGCAATTGTTCCACTAAGGCTTTATTGTACTGAGCATCATCATCTTTCGGTGAAAGTGATAGCGCCTGTTGATAACTTTCAATAGCTTCCTCAAGTTTACCGGCTTTTGCCAGTGCATTACCCCGATTGTAATGTCCGTCTACTGAGTGGTTGTTATAGAGCAGTCCTGCTGTTTCAAAGTCATTATTGCGATAGGCGGCTGATGCTTTCCATTGAGGGGCGTTAAAACGTTCCTGAGCTGTTGCTGTATCACCTTTTGATAATGCGTTAGCCGCTTGTTGATCAGGAGTCGACCAGAGATCCTCCCAGCCAAAGGCATAAGATGTCTGTGGTGTGTAGAGGAGCGGTGCGACCAGCAAACAGGCTAACAGACCACGCCGAAAGGCGAGTAGTAGGATGAATAATAAGGGCAATACAGCCCAGTAACCTTGGTCTTCCCACGTATCAAAGGTACGCTCTAATTGTTTTCCGGGTGCACCCGGTTCGATACTAAAGCCCTCGGAGATGTGTTTGATATCCGTATCATCCGCGGTGAGATTGCTATAGCGACCTCCGTGACGACGGGTCAGTTTTTTAAGGCTGGCAATATCCAAGCGCGAGATGACAATGCTGCCGTTGCTGTCTTTGGCAAAGCCTTGGTTGCCGAGTGGAATTGGCGCGCCATCCTCGGTGCCGACACCTAAAATAGAGAGTCGGAAATCGCCCATATTGCGTATGGTTTCACTGAGGGTATCACGAGCGGTTAGAGGGACATCATCAGTGAGCAGTAGTAAATCCCCTTGAGTTAGCCCTGCGTTAAACATCAGTTCAATCGATTGCTCTACAGCCGCTTCTACATTACTGCCTCGACTGGGCATGATGTTTGGGTCCAGTGCGGGAATCAGTGCTGCTAGGGTGTCTGCATCATCGGTCAGCGGGCTGACCACAAACGCTTCACCGGCATAGGCGACCAATGCAGTTGTGCCCTCCTGACGCTGCTGCAGTAGATCAATCAATTTCAACCGAGCCCGAGTCAGTCTGTTGGGCTTAAGGTCTTGAGCTAACATTGAGGGCGACAGGTCGAACAGGACGACGAGTGCGCTTTCCTGCTTGTGAACAGGTAAGGGAGTTTGTTCCCAAGTGGGGCCAGCCATGGCCAGAGAACCAAGCAGCCACCCGACCAGGGCCGCTAACGGTAGGCCCCGTCGTTGTTTTACCGGAATGTGGTCCAGTAGCAACGGGAGGAGGTCGGCTGAAATCACTTGCTCCCAGCTGCCACTACGTTGTTGATGATGATAAAGCCAACCGCAGGCGAGGAGTGCTGGCAAGAGAGCGAAAAGCCAGAGGGGGCGTAGGAAATGGAAGTCAGATAATGTGGTAAGCCAATCCATTAGTGCTGCTCTCCACGATTTGCCATAGGCACTAACATAGGTACTAGCAGCAGACTGAAAATCATCGCTAGGCTCAGAGGCCAATAGAACAGCGCTCTAGTGGGCCGTACTGTCTCTGCTTCCTGATCCACAGGTTCTAACTGGTCCAGCTGTTGGTAAATTGTTTCAAGTTCTTCAGGGTTTCTAGCCCGAAAATACTGCCCCCCCGTTTTGTTGGCGATGGTGGTGAGTGTTGCTTCATCTAAATCTCGTGAAGGGTTGATACGTTTATTTCTAAAAAATCCACGCTGAATCATGACATCAGCACCAATGCCGATGGTGTAAATGATAATTCCCTCGCTGGCGGCAATGTCAGCTGCCTCTAGAGGCTGAACTTCACCGGCAGAGTTTGCTCCATCCGTAAGTAGGATCAAAACCCGGTGATTTTCCGGACGCTGCTTTAAACGTTTTACCGCAAGGCCAATGGCATCACCAATGGCTGTTTTTTCCCCGGCAAACCCTATTTGGGCCTCTCCGAGCAAGGTGTTCATGGTTTTTCGATCAAAGGTGAGTGGTGTCTGCAGGTAGGGGCGGGTGCCAAATAGGATGAGACCGAGCCGATCACCCTGGCGGCGATCTACAAAGTCGGTGACCACATATTTAACGGTGGTGAGTCGATCCACAGAATCACCATTTATGACCATGTCTGTTTCTTTCATGCTGCCGGAAATATCGACGGCCAATAACAGGTCTCTTCCATTACTGGGTAGTGCAATGGGGTCTCCAATCCATGTGGGGCGCGCTGCTGCTAGTAGTGTCGCCACCCAAGCGAGGGTCAACAGCATTAATACCAGCCAATGCCAGTGACTGCTCAGTGTGGAGCCTGTTGATTGAGCTGCCAAGTCTGAGTAGATGGGCGATTTGAGTGCTGGAGCGATAGTCTCTGCCTTGCGTCGCCATAATCTATATAGAAGGGGCAAAGGGAGTAACAGCATGATCCATGGCCATTCAAA
Source organism: Porticoccus sp. (assembly GCA_036961395.1). Classification (GTDB taxonomy): domain Bacteria; phylum Pseudomonadota; class Gammaproteobacteria; order Pseudomonadales; family Porticoccaceae; genus Porticoccus. The sequence goes on along the minus strand of JBALVP010000059.1, from coordinate 5,866 downwards.
GGTCAGCATGAAAGGGGTTCCCTTCGGTGCTTTTTTAGCCATTGTTTACTGGCGTCATGTAGCTGCTGGGTCAACCGTTCAGGAATCTCTGGATTTGCCTGATAGGGCAGGTTACCCAGTTGCTCTTGTATCCGTTTATCAAACACGGGATCAGAACAGTATTCGTTAAGCTGGGACAGCAGTTTGGGAGTCAGTTCTGACTCAAGTGAACGATCCGGAAAGGCTGTTTTTGCGGTGCGTCGTAACAGCGTTAGGATTTCCCGGCACAGGATTAGGCGATCATGGGATAACGTTGTATGTAGTTGGTTCAGTTTGATAAGGGCTTCACTGCGATAGCAGTTGTAGGCCCGTCGTCTTAACCACCATCGCAGGGCGTAATAGATGATCACCACTACTAATATGGCCAACACCCACCAACCCGGCGCAGGAGGCCACCAGGAAATAGGGTCTGGTAGGTGAATATCACGCAATTGTGCCAAGGGGTCTTGGATATTAGGGACCTGGATATTAGCGGCTTGGGTACTCAAGTCTTGGCCATTCATCGGCTGCGCCCCGGCTTCTTTTTTCCGTAGGCTTGTTGTAGGACAGGAAGCACAGGTACAGCGGTCTCGAATGACAGGTTGCCCATTCGCAACTGACTACATAGGTGTTTTAGTTGAGCCAGGCGGTCTTTGAACTGCCGTTCAAATTGTTTACGTAGTTCTGAGCCACGAGTATTCAGATTGAATTGCTGGTGGCCATTGCTCACTTGATAGTTGGCAGGCGGGGGGAGTTGAGCTTCTAGTGCATCGTGTACGTGACAGACGTTAAGGTCGCAGTGCCTCGCCAGTTCAAACAAGTGTTGTTCGCAGCCTTTATCAAGGTCATGGAAATCGCTGATGAGGAACAGTGTGGACCCTGGCATTGCGACCCGCCGGGTATCTTCCAGCATTTCCGATAAGGTATAACGGTTAGTGTCTGCCTGTATTAGCTTTTCACTGAAGTCCCTTAATTTATGGATCAGCTGAAGCACGCTGTGGTGGCTTCGGCGTGCACGGATGTCACATTGCTGGTCGGCCCCAAAGATAAGCCCTCCCACTCGATCATTGGCATTTAGCCCTGCCCAAGCCAGAGCTGCAGCTACCTGACAAGCCGTGACAGATTTTAGCTCCTTTGAGCCAAAAAACATGGTGTGCCTCAGGTCTACGACAATCAGAACGGGCCGTTCTCGTTCTTCACGGAAAACTTTGGTGTGCGGGGTCATCGTACGGGCAGTGACACGCCAGTCAATGGTGCGAATATCGTCGCCCGGCTGATATTGGCGGACTTCTTCAAAGTCCATGCCCCGGCCACGGAAGCGGGATTGGTGTCCACCCAAGATCATGTTCTTTGCCATAAGTCTGGGGAAGAACTTTAGGTCTCGAGCGCCAAACCGAAGCTTTACCAGCGTCGAAATATCGGCGATAGCCGGGTTGTTTTGATCACTATTATTCATCGATCAGGCAGAAGCTACGCTACTAATCAGGGTGTCGATGACCTGATCGGGAGTAATACCATTAGCCTCAGCCTCAAAGCTGAGGATCAGGCGGTGTCGCAATATATCATGTGCCACAGCTCGGACATCATCAGGTGAAACATAGTCTCGACCGTTCAGCCATGCATTGGCTCGAGCACAGCGATCCAGAGATATGGTTGCGCGTGGGCTGGCACCGTAATCGAGCCAGTTATCCAGCTGGTTACCATATTGAGAAGGGTTTCTCGTTGCCAGTATAAGCTGGACAATATACTCCTCAACAGGCTCAGCCATATGTACAGACAGTACTTCCTTTCGTGCTGCCATGAGGGTTGCTTCCGAGATCTGTTCAATATCTTGTTGCGGGGTTTGCAAGGCCTCATTACGCGCCAGGCTCAAAATTTCACGCTCTGCTTCCGCTGCGGGGTAGCCCACGTTGACGTGCATCAGAAACCTATCCATTTGGGCTTCGGGTAATGGGTAGGTTCCCTCTTGTTCAATCGGGTTTTGGGTCGCCATGACCAAAAAAAGCTGGGGTAGTGGATAGGTGTTACGTCCTACGCTAATTTGACGTTCTGCCATTGCCTCGAGCAGTGCGGATTGAACTTTAGCTGGAGCACGGTTAATTTCATCGGCTAGCACTAGGTTGTGAAAAATCGGCCCTGGTTGAAATTTAAAACTGGCATCTTCCGGGCGGTAGATATCACTGCCCGTAATGTCTGCAGGTAAGAGGTCGGGCGTAAATTGAATGCGATGGAAATCTCCACTGATACCCTCTGATAGGGTTTTAATCGCTTTGGTCTTAGCCAAGCCGGGAGCACCCTCTACCAATAGGTGTCCATCTGCCAACAGTGCGATAATTAGCCGGTCAACCAAGTGTGGCTGGCCGACAATTTGACTGTTGAGAAAATCACGTAATACGTTAATTGTTTGCTGCTGGCTCATGTTTTGAAATACTTCTCTTGTGAGTGGTAATTTATAGCGTGGGATTGTACTGTCTGACGGGTATTAACCCAAGTGGGTGGTGGCCAGAAAGCAACCTAGACTACGGGTGACAGATGAAGTTCAGTTATGCTTGGGTATAGCGCATAATTAGGGGTGCTATAGAGGGCATCTTTAAAGAGCGGGTAGGTGAACAACGTTAGTCGTTGTAAAAAAATATTAACAGTGAGGCACTATGGAAGCAGTTGTTGGAGACAAATTTTTCAAGCAACTTGAAAAACAAATTAATGATTTATATCCAGCGCCATTAGCGGCGCAACTCTTTTTGTTTTCTCACAAAATGTTTGATGTCCCTGCCTTAGATGAACTTGAGGGTGACTCTATTGGTGTCGGACTGGAGTTTATTCAAAATTTCCTAGAATTTACTAAACAAGTAGATTTGCGCAATCCTAAGGTAAAGGTCTTTAATCCGAAACAGCGGAATGGTCAGACTAGCTCCACGACCTCTATTTTTATTATTCAGCGTGATATGCCTTTTTTAGTGGATTCCGTTCGTATTGAGTTGAATCGATGTGGTCTTAATATTCAAACTATCAAGAGTACGATTCTCAACGTGACCCGCGATGAGGATGGAGCTTTAGTCACTGCTTTTGCCGATGAGAGCGACCCCTGTAGTTGTAAAGAGGCTCTGATTGCTATTGGTGTAGATTTTCACCAATCACACGACAAACATCTGGTACTGGAACAGAATATTATTGATGTGCTCCATGATGTGGAAGCGGTAACCAATGATTTTTTACCTATGGTTCATCGGTTAAATGAGGCTATAGACGAGGTTAAGGAAAATAATGGTCATTTACCTCAAGACGAGGCAAGTGAACTGGCCGCTTTCCTTGAGTGGATGCGTGATGATGCCTACATCCTTCTTGGGTGCTCTGAATACAAACTTATAGAGGGTCAGACACCGCCAAAACTTGAGCATCTCTCTGAGCGACAGCTCGGTATTTTTGCCCGTCACCCTGTCGAGGTTTCTAAGGCTGCATTGAGTGACTTAAGTCCAGGGCGAAGAGCATTTTATGAGAATGGCACGTCGGTGGCATTTACCAAGTCTTCACTTCGCGCCAAGATACACCGCCAAGCCTACTCAGATTACATCGTTATTAAACGGTACAACAAAAAAGGGGCGGTGGTTGGTGAATACCTGTTCATGGGCTTGTACACCTCAAGGGTATATACCATGGGCCCTTTTCAGATGCCCCTTATCCGTCAACGGGTACTCCAAGTGCTTGACCGATCAGGGTTTCCCGAAGCAAGTCATAACTACAAGTCAATGTGCCAGTTGATTGAAGTACATCCAAGGGATGAGTTGTTTAATTGTTCTGCGGATGAACTTTATCAAATGCTGATGGGTATCTGGCATATTAATGAGCGAAGAATGGTCAAGTTTTTCATGAGAGCTGACCCTTTTGAACAGTTTGTTAACTGCTTGGTTTACATGCCTCGGGACATTTATCGGACATCTATTCGCGAGCAAATTGAAGAGCTGCTTAAACAGGAATTGGATGCCAGCGAATGCGAATTTAATACCTATTTTTCAGAGTCTCTATTAGCTCGTACACAGTACGTGGTACGGATTAACTCCCCTCGCTTCCGTCAGGTGGATCACCGGGAGCTTGAAAACAAAATTATTCAGCTTACCCGTGATTGGTGTGATGACTTGGCTGAGGAGGCCTTAGCTCAGTGGGGCGATGAGACTGGACGACATATGTCCAGCTTGTATCAAAATGCTTTTCCTGCAAGTTATAAAGATCACTTTGATCATTGTGCCGCCATTCAGGATATCGAACTATTTCATACACTGACCAGTGAAGATGAAATTGCCATGAGCTTTAATCAGTCCGTGGATGCAGAACGCAATGTGATGCGCTTTAAAGTATTTCACCGCAGTGAGCCTCTGGAGCTCTCCAGTATGGTTCCGATGCTTGAAAATCTTGGGTTTAGAGTGATAGGAGAACACCCCTATCAAATCACGCCGAAGCAAGGCGGTAATATCTGGGCACATGATTTTACACTGCTATTTGGTCTTGATGTCGAGGTCGATATCTCTGCTGTTCGCAATACTTTTCAAGAGGCTTTTAAGGCGGTTTGGTATGGTGACACAGAGAGCGACAGCTTTAATCATCTTGTCGTTGGCGCACGATTAGACTGGCGTACAGCGGCTTTGCTGCGGCTATTTGCTCGTTATATGAAGCAACTTGGAAGTACCTATAGTCAGAGATTTATTGCAGATACGCTGGCGTCTAACCTGGACATTACTCGCAATCTGGTAGCGTTGTTCCGCTGTTTGTTTGACCCCAAAATTGTAGATACAAGCAGTGAAGAATATGGCCGTGCTGATAAGCTCAATGAGAAAGTTATTGAAGCACTGGATTTGGTCAGCAACCTGAATGAAGATAAAGTACTGAGGAGTTATTTACAGCTAATTAATGCCACCAAACGAACTAATTTCTTTCAGCCAGATGGTGATGGCAAACATAAAGCCTATATATCGGTGAAGCTATCACCGATAGAGCTCAGTGATGCACCAGAGCCACGACCTCTGTACGAAATATTTGTTTATTCTCCCCGAGTGGAGGGGGTGCATTTGAGGTCGGGTAAGGTCGCCCGTGGTGGTCTGCGTTGGTCCGATCGCCTTGAAGACTATCGCACTGAAATTCTCGGTCTGGTTAAGGCTCAGCAGGTAAAAAATGCAGTGATTGTGCCCACGGGAGCCAAGGGTGGATTTGTTTCAAAAAAAATTGACCGTAAAGCAACTCGAGAGCAGTTTTTACAAGAAGGCCTTGCCTGTTATCAGTTGTTTATACAGGGGTTGCTGGATGTCACCGATAATATTATAGATGGTGCTGTCATTCCTCCTGATTGTGTTGTTCGTCGTGATGATGATGATCCTTACTTGGTTGTAGCTGCTGATAAAGGTACGGCTACTTTTTCTGATTTTGCAAATCAAATATCTATGGCCTATGGCTTCTGGCTAGGGGACGCTTTTGCCTCGGGTGGCAGTCATGGCTATGACCACAAGAAAATGGGTATTACCGCTCACGGTGCCTGGATTTCAGTGCAACGACATTTTTGTGAGCAGGGACTCAATACCCAAATAGATGATTTTAGCGTGATTGGAATTGGTGACATGTTCGGTGATGTTTTCGGTAACGGTATGTTGATGTCAGAACATATTTTGTTGATCGCTGCATTTAATCACCAGCATATTTTTATTGACCCCAATCCTAATGCGGCAACAAGTTTTTCCGAGCGGAGAAGGGTATTCGACTTGCCGTGTTCCACCTGGGAGGATTACGACGCTTCATTAATCTCTAGAGGTGGAGGTGTATTTTCTCGCGATGCAAAGTCTATCCATTTGTCTTCAGAAATTAG
>JBALVP010000058.1:6800-9457 GCA_036961395.1 Porticoccus sp. | reverse complement strand
GCTCGAGGCATCAAAATTGACCTCACTCCATACAATCCCATTCTCACCCTGAACGATGAAGGTAGCTATCACGCCGAATCTGTACCGGTGTTGGATCAAGTAGACAAAAGCTGGATCGAACCGGTGATGCATCAGGGAACAGCTATTGGCTATCTGGCAGTGATACCCTTTCCGTCTCGCCACCCTAAAAAAAGTTCGAGCACCACCAGCACACCAGCACCATCAGAAACAACCGGTTTTTCACGCCTTGTGGGTCAAAGCCCACTCTACATGATGGCTATTCAGCAAGCCAAACGCTTGGCCAAAGCACCTATTCCCATACTATTACAAGGCGAAACCGGTGTTGGCAAAGAACTCTTTGCACGCGCAATGCATGAAGAAGGTGCCGGCCAAAATGGGAAGTTTGTTGCTTTAAACTGCGGCGGGTTGTCCCGCGACCTGCTAGCCAGTGAACTGTTTGGCCACGTGGAAGGCGCCTTTACCGGCGCGCGGCGTGGCGGTATGTCTGGAAAAATTGAGGCCGCCAATGGAGGAACACTGTTTCTCGATGAAATTGGCGAGATGCCGCTGGACTTACAGCCTATGTTTTTACGGGTGCTTCAGGAATCTGAAATTTGCCGCGTAGGCGAAACACTACCTCGTAAGGTCAATTTTCGACTGATTGCGGCAACGAATAGAGATTTGACTCAAGAAGTCGCCGAAGGCCGCTTTAGGATGGATCTCTTTTACCGTATTTCTTCTATGTTATTGACGGTACCGCCACTTAGAGAGCGCAAAGGCGATGTTTCAATACTGGCCAAAAATATCTTCAACAATCTTGCAGAACAGCATGCAGTAGGTGAAAAGCGACTCAGCAAGCCCTTGCTGGATCTTATGGAAAAGCATTCCTGGCCAGGTAATATTCGGGAGCTCAGCAACCTGATCACAGCAGCATTTTTCCTTTCCGACCAAGAGGAGCTGGGGCCAGCGGACTTACCGCAAGAGTTCCTTATAGCAACTTCTGAAGCAACTGATGATGAGAACCAAAACCCACTAGACCTTGCTGAGAAAGAAGTGATTGGCCGAGCCATTCGAGAGCAAGGTGGCAATTTGACCAAAGTTGCCAAACAACTCAATATTGCTAAAAGCACCCTTTATATCAAACTGAAAAAATACGGCCTTCAACGCCCCTGATACCGCTCTATGACCACACGTCCTTACCGCCCACAGTAGCAATCTTAATCATTTGGATCCGAGCACACGTCCGCTAAAGGCAGCTCTCTACCAATACGTAGCGTACGTGTGGCCAATTGCACTTCTTTTAAAAAATACATCAATGCAACAATCAATAGCACCAATGCCAGTACATAAAAACCGACGATCCAACTAACAATATTTAATCGCCAAAAACCACCGACAAAAAGGCTCACAATAAGCGTACACACCAATAGGCCGGCGGCAGTACAGAAACCAATGGACCAATTAATAATGCTCACTCTCCGCCACAAGACAATCAACTCCCTGTGTGCGATAGCTCGAAGCTTGGGGTCGCTGAGCCGGGACTCCCTCACCTCAACCACTCGAGCGCGGTCAACAATCCTACCCAAACGACCCGACATAACGTTCAGGAAACCAGCAATACCCGCCAATAGAAAGACTGGCGCAACAGATAGCTGGATGATCATGGCTAAATCAGTGGCTGTAGTTATTGGGTTCATGGTTTCTCAATCTATCGTTAACCGCGTGTCTATCGCGGAGTGTCTTATATACACGACCAAAAATACTAACGCAGCTACTCTGGAACAACTATAACCTTTCGCCGGTCTCTCAATATTGCTTTTACCCTTTCCCCTGACACATAAATGGATGGCACCAGCAACAGGGTAACAAAGGTAGCCAGCAATACACCGAAGGCCAAAGAGATAACCATTGGAATCAGAAACTGCGCTTGAGCACTTTTCTCAAACAGAATGGGCATAAGTCCAAAGAACGTGGTGAGCGACGTTAATATAATGGGGCGGAAGCGGTCTCGCGCTCCCTGCACTACTGCCTCAAAGGGCTTCCAGCCCTCTTTTACCAACTGGTTGATCCGATCAATCAGCACCAGATTATCGTTAACCACGACACCTGCCGCCGCCAGCACACCCATCATCGATGGCATACTGATTTCTTTATCCAGCAACAGATGGCCGACAATTGCCCCGGCAACACCAAAGGGTACTGCACTGAGAATAATCATTGGCTGCCAATATGAACGAAATTCAATGGCCAGAAAGGCATAAATTGCCAGCAAGGCCAGCGCCATCATTTGCAGGAACCCAGTTTCAAATTCAGCCTGATCTTTTTGGGCGCCATCAACCCCCATGGATATTCCTGGATATTTTTCTTCCAATTCGGGCCAGTATTGTTTTTTTAGCGCAATAACAATCTCACTGGCTGATGCAGAACCCTTGGCTAATTCACCCTGAATCTCCACCATTCGCATTCGGTCACGACGCTTTATTTCAGAATACCCGGGGACAAACGTTGCATCAGCCACAGCATTAAATGGTAGCTCACGGCTATCGGCAGTACGAACCCGCATATTCTCCAAGGAGGCCACTGAAGCACGCTCATCAATGGGGTAACGCACCATCACCTTGACGTCTTCACGCTCACGAGGAATCCGCTGAGCTTCT
>JBALVP010000058.1:0-6701 GCA_036961395.1 Porticoccus sp. | reverse complement strand
GCACCATAGAAAGCACTACGAACCTGACCAGCAATATCACTGAGCCCAACCCCCAATGTATCGGCATTATCCTTAAGGCTTATTTCAATTTCCTTGCGCGCTGAGCGAATTGAATTAGATATATTGTAGACACCGGGATAGCTCAATAAGGCTGCCTCGATATCCAATGTAGCAGCCCGCAACTCATTAATGCTGCTGCCTTTCAATACCAGGTTAATATCCTTGGGCTTACCCATTAACGTATATTCAACATCGAACTCTTCCACGTTTTCCACTGGGCCAATATGTTTTAGCCATAATTCAGCCACATCTTTAGATGACACAGAGCGCGTTTCATTACTCGAGAGCTCAAGCACAATAGATACATTATTTTCATTACTTTCAGCGTAGTGATTGTTCAGCACCGATTGACCGCTTTCGCCAATCCCTCCTTTACTCATTAAGAACGGTTCTTTTTTCAGCGCGACCACTGCTTGTTCCAGCTGCTCCATAATTTCCAATGATCGCTTAAAGCCACTGCCCTCTTGTAACTCAACGGTTGCACGGAGGTACTCACCCTCAACAACGGGGAAGAAAGAGACTCGCAACCAACCGCTGAAAAATAGACCTAACACAATGATCAATACCGCCACAAAAGAGGCGATGGTTATATGGGCATGCTGCAATGACCGCTCCAGAAAGGGTCGGTATTGATTCTCTACAAAGCTTTTTAACATGGCCGATACTTTTTGACGGGCCCGATAGACCCACCGGGCAATCAACCACCGAGGCTCCTTCTCCGGTTTCAGGTGGCGCAAATGTGCGGGTAAAATCAGAAAAGACTCAACCAGTGAAAATGCCAAGGCAATAATAGCGACCTTCGGCATTACCACCATTAGCTTGGTGGAATCACCCGGCAGCAGCAACATGGGAATAAAAACAATGATGGTAGTAATGACAGCAAAGGTCACCGGCTTGGAAACCGACTTAGCACCTATGGCAGCGCTATCATGACCACTGAGACCTCGCTCATAATGGGAATAAACACTCTCACCCACCACGATGGCATCATCCACCACAATCCCTAGAATAAGCAGGAAAGCAAACATCGAGACCACATTCACACTAATACCAAAATAAGGCATCAGCCACAGAGTGCCCAGATAGGAGATACCAATCCCTGCTGCCACCCAAAATGCCAAGGCAGGGCGCAGGAAAAGCACCAACAAAGCAAACACCAACAAAAGCCCACCGAGGCCGTTGCGCAACAATAAATCAATTCGACTTCCGAGGTAGACCGAAAGGTCTCGCCACACGACCAACTCAACGCCATCCTGAAGGCTAGGCGTCTTCTGGTCGACATACTCCCTAACAGCACCTGAGGTCGTAATCACGTCTGGGTTACGGGTGTTAAACAAGTTGATGAAGACAGCCGGCTTACCGTTAAACTTGGACACGATATCCTGTTCGGCAAAACCATCATTGATGTGAGCTATCTCCCCAAGGTGAACCTGGGTACCATCTGCATTATGCAGTACTACAATATTTTCAAAATCCTGGCGGTTGTAAGCCTGTCCTCGTGTTTGCAGAACAATGTCGCCTGCCTGCTCGCGAACCTCTCCTGCAGGCAGGTTAATTGAGGAACGGCGAATCGCTTCAACGACATCGTTAAACTGTAGCTGATATTGGCGAAGGGTTTCTTCTGACACCTCAACGGACACCTCTTCAAGCCGCGTTCCCCCAATTTCGGCCAAGGTTACCCCCGGTAACTCGATCGCCTCATCCCGTATCTCCTCAGCCAGACGCTTGAGATCCCACTCATTAAGCGGGCCAGCCACAGCAATACTAAGGAGCTGAGTTCTAGCGAGAATTTCTTTGATCTGTGGTCGCTCGGAATTCACCGGAAACGTGCTGATAGCATCCACTCGGGCTTTAACATCATTGAGTAGCTTCTGGGTGTTATAACCATCAGCCACTTCAACCTCAATGCGACCTGCCCCCTGATAAGCAAAGGAACGAAGCTCTTCGATACCATCCAGGTCGTGAATTTCCTCTTCCACTCGAATACAGATCTGCTCTTCAACCTCCTTGGGCCCCGCGCCCGGATATGGCACCACGACCTGCACAATATCCCTTGGAATTTTCGGGAACATCTCTTTGTCCAGATCTGGCAGACTGGTGATACCACCCACCAAAATCATCAGCATCAGCAAATTAGCGGCAATGGGGTTGTTAACAAACCAGCCGAGAAGACCTTTGCTAGCCGTGCTCATGGTTACTGAGCCGCCAGATCATCAGGCGCTGATATGACGGGAGAGATTTTCATCCCCTCCACCACATAGCCCGGCCGATCAACTAAAATAATATCGCCCGCTTCTACTCCGGTAACAAATGCCACCTCCCCTCGATCCTGTAATACCCTCACCGACTGAATTCGCAACCTATTATCGTCACTCACAACCAACAACTTGTCTTTTTCATAAAGCGCCATGCGTGGAACCACGATTACGCCATCAAAGGTTCGACCTAGTATCTCCGCATTGACAAACAGACCTATCACCAATGGCGGGTTGCTCTCAAATGGTTTGTCTACCTCTACAATTCCATACATAACCCGGCTGCGAGTATCAATACTCGCATCAGTACGAGAGATCACACCCTGCCATTGATGGCGTTCACCGCTGAACATTGCAGAAAGCTTGACGGGTAATTGATTGCCTTGGTGTGGCGTTAACGGCAGACTCAACAACCCCGTCTGAGAGGCTGTTAACGGCAACCGGATTTGAGCGGTATCAGAAGAAAACACCTGCGCGACCTTCATCCCCGCTGACAAATATTGACCAACATTAACCTGAATGTCACGGATGCGGCCATCAAATGGTGCCATGATTACCGTTCGCTCAAGATCGATATTTACTTGATCAAGATCAGCCTTTGCTGCCTCAAGGGCCGCTTGCGCTGCTTTCAGCTGAGGCTCCCGTAGAAATAACGCGTTCCCCGCCTTATTCCCTAGGTCGCGCCACTCACGCTTGGCCTGAAGAGCGCGCCCCTTCTCCATGGCAAGAAGCTGCTCGGCTTCCGCTATACGCGATTTGGTTCTGACCGCTTCAATGTGATAATCCCGGGAATCAAGCTGTAACAAACTATCGCCCTGCTTGAAAAACCCACCATCTACAAAATCCTCCGATACAGAAACTACCTGTCCCGGCACTTGTGCGGCCAGCGCAATTTCTCGCTTGGGCTGTACTGTCCCTTGGGCATAGACAACGATTTGCTGCTGCCCAGGCTCAGCAATCATGGCCTGCACCTTTGGTGCAGGTGGTTCAATCAATAGCTGTGGTTGCGGCTTAGGGCGAGACATTGTCAAACCCACCACCACAAATACGGCGGCAGACAAAATTATAAGAGGAAGAGCTGCTTTCTTGAATTGACCCATTACCTACATACCATCTTCATTGACGGGAACACATTATCGCAAAAAATTTTGAGTACACTTTATCTATTGCTTGGGAATATGACTACCTATGACACTCATTCATCTTAAATCACTCGCACTATTTAATATTATTTAATAAGAAGAGCCTTTCTCCATACAAGGCAGTCATGACCTAAGCATTCATTTTCAGATACAATCAGCGTCTTCTGATTAAACTGCATGACAACGCTGTTCAACATGACTGTTTTTATTCTACAAAACCAACACGATCAATTTCTTGATAAGTCCCTACAGTGGGCTGACCATTGTGGTGCCAAACAGCTTTTCAAGAATTCTCACCGTGATATCGCACTTAATCAACTAATGGAACTCAATGCTAAAGATATTCAACTCCGGGCCAAACTCGTAACCTGCCAGCTCGATGCCAAAGGAAACCCCATCCTGCCCATACAGCAGCCTGCAGCTTGATCTACCAAACTAGGACATCATTTTGCCCCTGTTAAAAAATCGTCTGTCCCTGCTTTCTGCCGATACTGACTCAAGGCTATTGTCAGGGATTACCCGCGGTATTGAAAAAGAAAGCTTACGAGTAACGCCAGAGGGGAAATTAGCTCACACCCCCCACCCCCAAGCGCTAGGTTCCGCATTAACACACCCGCAAATCACCACTGATTACTCAGAAGCACTGCTGGAATTTATTACACCTCCGTCCAGTAATGCCGATGACGTATTGCAGACGCTGGAGAACATTCACCGCTATACCTACCGCCAAATAGGCGATGAGCTTTTGTGGGCCAACAGCATGCCATGCCAACTGAGCGGTGATAGTGATATTCCCGTAGGTCAATACGGTCACTCCAACGTCGGGCAGATGAAAAGTATCTATCGGGTAGGGCTTGGCCACCGCTATGGACGATTGATGCAAACCATTGCCGGCATTCACTATAATTTCTCTGTACCGGACAAGCTTTGGCAGTTACTGCAAGAGCAAGAGAGCCCCCAAAAATCTATACAGGACGTTAAAACCGAAAATTACTTTTCTCTTATCCGCAATTTTCGGCGACATTTTTGGCTGCTATTGTATTTATTTGGAGCTTCGCCAGGCGTTTGCCGGAGTTTTGTCCGAGGCCGGGAGCACCATTTGCAGCCCTTTGGTTCCGATGACCACAGTCTTTATATGCCCCATGCGACATCCCTCCGCATGGGTGATTTAGGCTATCAAAGTAAAGCTCAAGAACAACTGGTTGTCTGCTACAACGATCTTAGAAATTATGTGGAAACACTCCGACAGGCACTGGTAAAACCCTACCCCGATTACCAAGCCATGGGGCTCAAAGACAGTAATGGTAATTACCAACAGCTGAGCCCTCACTTGCTGCAAATTGAAAATGAGTTTTACAGTACGATCCGCCCCAAACGCGTCACCCGTTCTGGCGAAACCCCGCTTTGGGCACTATGGGAACGCGGAGTAGAATATATTGAAGTCCGCTGTATTGACCTGAATCCTTTCCAGCCTCTCGGCATCGACCGAGAGCAGATGGATTTTATGGATATTTTCTTGCTGACGAGCCTACTCTCTCAGAGCCCCCCAACCGATGATCAGGAGTACCACAATATTCTGGAAAACCAGCACCGTGTGGTAGATCAGGGGCGCAACCCCCAATTAATACTGCGGGATGGCCAGGATGAACGGTCCGTTCAGGAATGGGGGCATACGCTATTTAAGGAAATGGCCCCTGTCGCCGAATTGCTGGATAGCCATCACCAGTCCAATCGTTACAGCGCCACGCTAACGACGCTTGCTAAGCGCCTGGACAATCCGGAGCTGACCCCATCAGCGCGTATCCTCAAAGAAATGTCCGATACAGGGCAAACCTATTTCAACGTGGCAATGAACCACGCCAAGCAACACCGTGAATACTTTCTTAACACCGAGTTGCCAGAAGACATTGCCAGACAATACCGGAAAATGGCCACTCAATCCCTGCAGCAGCAACAGCAAGTTGAGGCTGCAGATCAGCAACCCTTTGATCAATTTCTCGCAGATTACTATAAGCAATACGATTTTCCGCTGTGAATTATCTGGCCCACATCTATCTTTCCGGCGATCGCCCGGAAGCGATGATAGGCGGATTGCTGGGTGACTTTGTCAAAGGACCATTACGTGGTCAGCTTCCCCCTGCGATAGAAAAAGGCATTGCGCTGCACAGAAAAATTGACGTTTTTACCGATTCACTTCCAGAAGTAAAACATGCCGTCGCCCGTATAGAGCCACCCTATCGCCGTTTTGGCGGTATCCTGATTGATATCTGCTATGACCACTTTCTCGCTGCTAACTGGTCTGAATTTCACCCCCAACCCTTGGAAGATTACTGCCAGGATTTCTATCAAATACTGTCGGAGTATGAACATTACCTGCCACCCGCAGCCAAGCAGTTCAGCACCATCGCCCCGAAAGTACAGTGGCTTGAAAGCTATGCTCAAATGGGAAAGATTGAATATATCCTCAAAAGAGTCGGCCTACGTTTTCGCACGACAGTTCCCCTCAACAAAGCGTTTCCTCAGCTAGTCCGAGACTACCCATTATTAAACCAGGAGTTTTCTCTCGTACTGCCAAAACTTGTAGCCTTCGCTGAGGGGCAACGCTCCTAACAAACCTGCTGGCCATAATGAAAGGGTCAAGGTCGAGTACTAGAACTGGATAACTCAGAGGCTTTTTTCCCCGCAGGCGTGTGCTGTAATTCTGGATAAAACGGGTTTTTATCCCTTAGTGAAGCCACGGCCATGGCGATAGATAGCAAAATAATGGTATTGAAAAAAACAGGCAAGATCACAAAAGCATAGCCCAAAGCTTCAACTTGCTCACCACCAATAACAGCCGTCACTGCCGTAGCCCCACCCGGGGGATGAATACAACGCAAGTAATGCATCAACAGCATGGCAACAGCGATCGCCAGCGATGAGGCAAAAATAGGGCTGGCTATTAGTTTTTGACAGGTAACACCAACCAGCGCTGAAATCAGGTGACCACCCACTAAATGCCAAGGTTTTGAAACAGTGCTATGAGGCAGACCAAAAATCAACATGGCAGAGGCACCCGTAGACGCCAAAATAACGGGCATTTCTTCAGCAGACAAAATCGTGAAACTGAAAAATGATGCAAGTAGTGTCGCAACAAAAGCACCGGCAATAGAAACTACTACCTCTTTATTGCTCATGTCTCTCATCGCCATAATACTTATCCACTTTTAAAAGGGGGCATGATGAAACAAGGGAGTATTTCTCG
>JBALVP010000057.1:0-9487 GCA_036961395.1 Porticoccus sp. | reverse complement strand
CCCGATACAACCGGCCAATCACTGGAATCATGGCTTCCGCCAATGCTTCACGCTCTTTCCAATCTGCAAAAAAGTCAGCGGGTATGGGGCGAGTTTCTTCTGTCACTTGGTAAACCTCTTAGTTAGATGATGTTGCACTGAAAACACTGTCCTTCATAGGGACCGGTATTATCAGACCTCAGTGATATGAGAGCAACTGTGTTTGGTGGGCATAAAGCTGATGAATAACCAGCACTATATTGAAGTCACGTTTGATAAGCGATTGCGTCTGATCAAATGCAACGGGAATAACAGGCGTTGACCACACCCCTAGACAAAGCGCTCAAAGAGGAAAAAATACCATCGATGTAACATTCATCACCACGGTTCTTATCACCCTCTGATTATGCCCTGCCACGATGACCGCCAACATATCTTGAAGGGAAATCAACTTGCCAAACAACTGGGCATAACTAAGATTATGCTGCTCACCATTTCGGCTGTTGGTCAACACTAACGGGACTTTCCGTGCGTCCAGATAGGTATTAATACGCCAAATGGCAATTTCCAGATTGCGAGCACTGAGATAAAGCTTTTGTTCATCCAGCTCGCTGAACATAAAGAACTCGGCTTTATAGCCGTAGGATTGCCTCAGCATATCGGTCAATCCAACCATAAGAGCAAAGACACGATCACCACGGTATTGCTCGCTCAGGGCCAGCTCAATGGCCTTAGCACCAGTGACAGACAACTCCTCAAACTGCAAATTACCAGGCACACCAAAAATTTGCTCCACCCTATTATCTACCGTTCGCTCCCCCTTATAACCTGAGCCTAAATAAAGAAACCGAGGGTTTCTTTTATAGAGCTTAACTGTCAACTGTTTAAGAATACGCTCTACTTCCAGATAATGAGCGTCAGCCACTACATCAATATCAGTTTTTGCAATATTCTTCAGAGGAAAACCTTGCCCTGAACAGCCACCCAGAACAAGCAGCATACTTAATAGTATTATTCGTATTCCCACGACAAATCCTACAGACACATATCAATATCATAAAGCCGCCGCTAAAATAGCACACCTCACTACTCTAGCCACAGAAGTACCACAACAACATGTCAATTTTGCCTATCCCAGCCGCCAATTTACCGGGCGACAAACGCCTTTGGCAGGGCATCCACGGATCTGGCACTGCATTGGCCATCGCCGAGGCTTGCCAGCAACACCAAGGATTAACCATTGTCATCACCGGTTCAGCAAGAGCCGCATCCCAACTGGAATCTGAACTGGAATTTTTTCTGGGTGAAGACACACCTGTTTTCCACTTCCCTGATTGGGAAACATTGCCCTACGACTTATTCTCTCCCCACCAGGATATTATTTCTGAGCGGCTGAGAACCTTGTTCCGGCTACCTCAAATAACTTCTGGTGTCGTTGTTGTCCCTGTCACCACACTGATGCACCGATTACCTCCTGTTGAGTTTGTCAGTCAGCGTGCTTTTGATTACCACACTGGCGATCAAATGGATGTTAATGATCTTAGAGAAAAACTTGAGCATTCTGGCTACCGCCGTGTCGACACCGTTATTGAACATGGCGAATTTACCGTGCGTGGATCCCTTGTCGATATCTATCCGATGGGAGCCAAGCTGCCATTTCGTATCGACCTATTTGACAATGAAATTGAAACCCTGCGTACCTTTGACCCGGAAACACAGCGCACGCTCACACAAACAGACAACATTTGCCTGTTACCTGCGAGGGAAGTTCCCTTGGACAAATCGGCCATCCGTCGATTTAAAGACAACTGGCTGACTCACTTTGATGTAGACCATAGAAAGTGCCCGCTCTACCAAGATGTGAGTGAAGGCATCACCTCTCAGGGCATTGAATATTTTTTACCCCTATTTTTTGAAAAGTGCGACACACTCTTCGACTATTTGCCTGAAAATTGCCTGGTCTTTTCTGAAGGAGCCATTGACCAAGCTGCTGAAAAATTCTGGAAAGAATTGAGTCAGCGCTATCAGGAATACAATATCGACCCCACAAGACCCCTACTTCCACCAAATGACGTATTTATCCCTGTGGCTGAATTATTCGGCCACTTGAAAAACTACCCCCGTACGCAGCTTCTCACCGACAGCAACACCAGTAGTACAAAAAAATCATTGTCATTTGACGTTCAGTCACCACCAGATGTCGCCATCAATGCCAAGGCAGACAACCCTCTCACGAAACTGGAAAACTACCTGCTCACGACCGATCAGCGTGTACTCTTTTGTGCCGAAACCGCGGGTCGCCGAGAAACATTACTAGAACTACTCGCTCGTATTGATATTCAACCCCTAGAGGTGGAGAACTGGTCAGAATTTATCGACAGTGATCAACCACTTGTGATCACCGTTTACCCCATTGCCAGAGGGTTATCTCTTGGCAAATCATCCATTGATAGTCCAGGTATCTGCCTGATCAGTGAATCAGAGCTGTTTGGCCAACAAGTCATGCAGCGTCGTCGACGCAGTAAACAGCGAGAAGATGCCAATGAGGTGATCAAAAACCTCACCGAGTTGCGGGTTGGCGCACCCGTTGTTCATATTGATAATGGTGTGGGGCGCTACCGTGGCTTACAAACGCTCACGACGGGTGGAGAACCTCAGGAATTCCTCACGCTGGAATATGCCGATGAAGCCAAACTCTATGTGCCCGTATCGTCACTCCATCTGATTAGTCGTTACAGTGGCAGCGATGAAGAACTTGCCCCGCTACACAGGCTAGGCAGCGAGCAATGGCAAAAAGCCAAAGATAAAGCCCTCAAACAAATTCGTGACGCGGCCACGGAATTACTGGACATATACGCCACGCGCGCGGCAAGAAAAGGGTTTGCTTGTCATGACCCTGAAGAGAATTATCGTACATTCTGTGCAGACTTCCCCTTCGAAGAAACACCGGACCAGCTGGACACTATTGAGGCGACTAAGCGGGATATGCTGTCCGAACAGCCCATGGATAGACTGGTCTGTGGCGATGTAGGGTTCGGCAAAACGGAGGTCGCCATGCGCGCAGCCTTTATTGCGATTTCTAGCGGAAAGCAGGTAGTTATGCTGGTACCCACGACGTTGTTGGCACACCAACACCTGGAAAATTTTCGAGATCGCTTTGCTAATTGCCCCGTGATCATCGAGGAACTCTCCCGATTCCGTACAGCTAAAGAGCAGGATGAGGTCTTAGCCAATGCGGCCAGCGGCAAAGTAGACATTTTAATTGGTACCCACAAACTGCTGCACACGGATATTGACTACAGCAATCTTGGACTACTCATTATTGATGAAGAGCACCGCTTCGGGGTTCGTCAAAAAGAAAAGGTCAAAGCCCTACGTGCTGAAGTGGATATTTTGACCCTCACCGCCACACCGATTCCAAGAACGCTTAACCTGTCTATGTCCGGCGTCCGGGATTTATCAATTATTGCCACACCTCCGGCCAAAAGACTCTCGGTCAAAACCTTTGTTCACCAAAGTGATCTCAGAATCACACGGGAAGCCATCCTTCGAGAAATTTTACGTGGCGGGCAAGTTTTCTACCTCCACAACGAGGTAAAAAGTATCGAAAGAACGGCTCGTGAATTGCAAGAACTGATACCTGAAGCACGCATAGACATTGCCCATGGTCAGATGAGGGAACGTAAGTTGGAAAAAGTCATGTCAGACTTCTACCACCAACATTTTAATATTCTGATCTGCACCACTATTATTGAAACCGGCATCGATATACCCAGTGCCAATACTATAATCATCCACCGGGCTGACAAGTTTGGTCTAGCCCAGCTACACCAGTTAAGAGGCCGCGTGGGACGCTCACACCACCAGGCCTACGCTTATTTGCTGACGCCTGACCCCAAGTTGATGACAGCCGATGCAGCAAAACGACTGGAGGCCATTAGCAAGGCTGATCAACTGGGTTCCGGCTTCACACTGGCCACCCATGATCTCGAAATTCGTGGTGCAGGTGAACTTTTGGGTGAGGGTCAAAGTGGCCACATCCAGTCCATTGGCTTTACCCTTTACATGGAGCTACTTGAACGTGCTGTGGATGCTATTCGCAAGGGAAAATCCATCGAATTCGATATCCCCCAATCTGAGGATATTGAGATCAACCTGAATATTCCAGCATTGATACCCGAGGATTACCTACCCGATGTGCATATGCGGCTCATAATGTACAAACGTATTGCCAATGCCAACTCCGAATTGGATTTGAGAGAATTACAGGTGGAAATGATCGACCGCTTCGGTCTTATACCCAATCACCTGAAAAACCTTTACCGAGTCACATCCCTCAAACTACAAGCCAGGCTACTAGGCATCAGCAAGCTAGAAGCTGGCCCAATGGGTGGACGAATCAACTTTAGCGGTGATACGGTTGTAGACCCGCTGACGATTGTTCAGTT
This sequence comes from Porticoccus sp., assembly GCA_036961395.1. Classification (GTDB taxonomy): domain Bacteria; phylum Pseudomonadota; class Gammaproteobacteria; order Pseudomonadales; family Porticoccaceae; genus Porticoccus. Next base: position 5,060 of record JBALVP010000057.1, on the reverse strand, counting down.
GGTACAAAAACAGCCGGACACCTATCGGCTACAGGGTGCGACTACTCTAAAATTTACAGCACAAATGGACACCACAGAGCAGCGCCTAGAGGAGGTCCAAATATTTTTAAACCAGCTGATGCCAATAGGGGACATTCATTAATGAGTCGACTGAACCACATTATTTCTATGCTAGCATTTATCACACTGCCGGTTATTTCGCAGCCCGTGTATGCGGAAGATACCTCTTGGTATCAAATTGAAGTTCTTATTTTTAGTCAGCAGGATTTATTCAGGGAAGAAAAGCATCGCATGGATGCTCAACTCAGCTACCCTGATAACTGGCAGAACCTTTATGACCCCTCATCGCCGAAAAACAGGATAGAAAATTCAGCTTCTTCAGAAACTGACGCCGTATTGAATCCAAACACTTCCACAAACAGCTTGGTAGAAACTAATAAAGAATTCTATGCTGCCCTACCCCAAAACTTACTCAAACTTGGGCCAGACAGTTATGCTCTGAAACGCGCTCCAGGATACAAACCTCTCTACCACAAAGCATGGCGTCAACAGGGACTGGATTTCAAACACAGCCCCTGGATATTGATTCAGGGTGGGGAGAAATTTGGCAACCACCATGAGCTGGAAGGCAGTATTCGACTGGTTAGGAATCGTTACCTGCACATTCAAGCCAATCTTTGGAAAGCCCGCTTTTCTTCATTAGCCCCATCGTTAATGATGGAAACAGTTCATTCTGATACAGCCACACTCGGAATATATTCACCCGAAAATCCGGCATCAGAAGAATCGTCATTAACCTGGCCAACATTACCCAACCTACCCGGCACCGAAGTATCAGAAGAATCCACTCCTTCAACCCTAAATAATGCCAAATTTCAGGTGTCAGATATCATCACGCTGGAACAATCTTCGCGAGTTTCCCGAGATGAAATTACCTATTTGGACCACCCTGAAATGGGTGTATTAGTGCTTGTTAGCAAATATGAAAAAGAATCTGTGGACACGCCAGTTAATAACTAGTGTGAGTTAATCACTCTTCACCTACTTTTCTGGCACGTCCTATATACCCGCCCCAAGCGCCCTTAGTTTTCTTTGGGGCATCATTTGATTTCTTCTTAGTACTATCATGTTCATCGTTATCAACAACCTTCGCAGTGGATGAACAGGGTCTGTCACTAAACGTCGTATTGCCTTTCGCATCGACACATTTGTACACCGCTGCCGATGCACCTGACATCATACCGATGAGGCAACACAGCACTAACACCGTACGATTTATACGCCCCATATACCGCTCACCTTTCCAATAAGTTGAACCTAGTCGGTATTTTTGGCTACTGCTACCAGTAGTCGACGAATATCTGCCATCCGTAAATCAATCGTCTGCTGTATTTGGTCCATAGAAATATTACCGTCACCCAAACCTGCTGCCAAATTAACAACCAATGCCAGACAAGCATAGGGGATACCCATCTCACGAGCCAATGCTGCCTCTGGCATTCCTGTCATGCCCACAATGTCACAGCCATCTCTCTCCATCCGTGCAATTTCTGCGGCTGTTTCGAGCCGGGGGCCTTGAGTAGCGCCATAAACACCTCCCGCATGCACGTGTAACCCCAAAGGAATAGCCTGTTGTAGCAGTTTATCTTTCAAGATAGTGTCGTAGGGGTTGGTAAAGTCCACATGCTGCAATGGAACACTGGGACTCTCTATCTTGGGACTCTCTATAAGGGAACTCTCTAAATTAGGACCATCTGAATAGGTGTGCTCCCGCCCCCAGGTGTAATCGATGAGTTGGTCCGGTATAACCACATCCCCAGGACACATCTCCATATTGATACCACCCACCACATTAATGGCATAGATAGCGGATACTTGTTGATCTTTTAATGCTGCAATATTGGCCCGATAATTAACCCGGTGAGGCGGGATACTATGCGTTTCACCATGGCGAGCAATAAACACTACCTCTGTATTTCCAAACACACCACAAATCAGTGGTGAAGAAGGCTCCCCCCAACTGGTCGTGAGTGTTAATCGATCCTGAACATTCAGCTCACCGAAATCGTCAAAACCACTACCGCCAATAATACCTATCTTCATCAAGGCCCCTCTAAAATAGGCCCAGTGGAAATCGGCTGAGGGTTATCACCTATCTGTGCTAACTGTATTTGGTCTGGAAGGTGTACCGTAGAAGTAGGAAAGGCAATCTCAGCTTCATGACTCGCAATCACATGGCTCACTTTCAATAGAACATCCTGTTTGATTTCATGGTACTTGACCCACTGAGTGGTCTTAGTAAACGTGTAAATGAAGAAATCCAGAGAAGATGCAGAAAAGGCATTGAAGTTAACAATTAATGTCTGACTCTGATCAATTTCGGGGTGCTCACGTAGCATCCGCCGCACATCTTCTACGATAACTTCCATTTTCCCAATATCATCATAGCGAATGCCTATGGTTTCATAGATACGACGATTCAACATTCGAGAGGGGTTTTCCACTGAAATACTGTTAAAAATAGAATTTGGAATATAAAGGGGGCGTTTATCAAAGGTACGAATACGAGTAAGACGCCAGCCCACATCTTCCACTGTGCCTTCAATTTCTTGATCGGGAGAACGAACCCAGTCACCTACTTTGAAGGGCTGATCTAAATACAACATCAAACCACCAAAGAAATTCGCCAATAAATCTTTCGCGGCAAAACCCACCGCCAATCCACCAATACCACCAAATGCAAGTAACCCAGAAATACTGTAACCGAACACCTGCATGGCGATCAGGATGGCGGTGATAATGACTGAAGCACGCAGTAGCTTGCCAATCGCCCTGACAGTGGTTTCATCCATAGGCTCAGCCATATACTCCGGATGTACCAAGTTGCGCTCAGCACGCTTAACCAGATTAACCAGAAACAACGCACAGAGGAAAATCACAGCGACCCTATTAATTGGATCAATAAGCTCATAAAACTCTGACCCAGCAACCCGCGCCGCTACCGCCGCTGCCATATTAACGCCAAGAATCCAGATACCCCATACCGCAGGACGGCGGAATGCCTCGATCACGGCATCGTCCCAAACAGTGCTGGATCGTGCAGCATGGCCCTCCAGGTAATTGATAACTTTGTTAGCAAAATAGCCAAGCATCATGGAGACAAAGACAATCAGAAAAATTTCGACCATCCACAGGTACTGTTCACCCGTAATTTTTACTAGCCAATTTTCCAGAAGTTGCATGGGGGTTTGTTCCTTTTACGATACTTAAATACAAGATGTTTGATGTGCCAGCAATGCTGCGGAGGTGGCTAGCCAGCGTTCGGTACTGATCAAAGTCTCCCAGTTACATGATTGCCTTGCAGACATTGCTGATAGCCTAGGTGAGGGTTCAACACCACTGTTTTCCAGATAATCCAACACGTCCAGTGCACCTTGGCGATTGTTACATACCAGAACCATATCACAGCCTGCCAGGAGGGCACAGCGAGCTTTATCCGCATAACTACCAGCCACATCTGCCCCCTTCATTGAGAGGTCATCACTGAAAATCACCCCATCAAACTGAAGTTCCTCACGAAGCACTTCCTGCAACCAATAGCGTGAAAATCCCACAGCATCTCTATCGATGGAGGGAAATACAATATGGGCAGGCATCACTGCATCCAACTCATTCGCGAGATGTATAAAAGGGAGCAAGTCTCTACCCTGTAAAGTCTCAAGAGAACGGTCGTCATAGGGTGTTTCAAGATGGCTGTCTGCCCTTACGCCACCATGACCGGGGAAGTGTTTACCCGTTGTCGCCATTCCTGCCTCATGCATACCCTTGATAAAAGCTCTAGCAGAAACGATGACAGCCTCAGGATTATCAGAGAAAGCCCGATTGGCAATAACTTCACACTGAGCACGATCTACATCCAACACGGGGGCAAAACTAAAATCTATGCCACAAGCCAGAAGTTCAGATGCCATCAACCAACCAACATCCTGTAAAAAAGCTTCAGTATTTGCTACGCCCTCACACATTTGATCGCCAAGCACTTGCATTGGAGGAATTCGGGTAAACCCTTCTTTAAAACGTTGTACCCGACCCCCTTCCTGATCTACGCAAATCAACAGTTCTGGACGAACAACTCTAATTTCAGCCACTAAACCCTTAATTTGCTCTCGGTTCTCAAAATTACGGGCAAAAAAGATCACTCCACCCACCCAAGGATTTTGGATCAGTTCTACTTCTTCAGTTGTCAGTGCCAACCCTTCCAGGTCGAGCATCAATGGGCCAAGTGTCATGACATAAAATCTCATCAAGTTGGAGGCGCAACATAAAAAGGCAACGCAGTCTTGTCAACCATTTACAAAAATTAGACAAGTTTTTCATGTATAACACAATTCTTTATGTCATCTAGCTCTTAGCCACTAAAGCCTTAAACAACCGGTAAAAAATAAAATCATTTGGATAAAGGTAGTTAGGAACCATTCTTCATATACCTTCTTACCTGAAGACTCTATATGAATAACTTCCTAGCCTCGTACACCAGGTGCGCCGCTCATGGAATGGTGCTAGTTTGAAGGCTCAGGATGATATGGAGGAAAGAATCATGGCTTCACAAGTACCAGTCATCGGCGCCTGGTATCAGGATGCAACCGAAGACCAAATCTTTGAGGTGGTCGCTGTGGATGAACATGCTGCTGCCATCGAAATTCAATATCTGGATGGTGAAGTCAGTGAACTTGATCTGGAGACTTGGCAGCAGATGGTTCTACTTTCAGCTAAGCCCCCGGAAGACTGGCGAGCAGCCTATGAACTAAGCCATGAAGACAGCTCAATAGCTGATGATGTCTTTATACCAGAGAATTTCAATGACCCTATCTCAGATTTAGACTTTGACACCATTTACGGATTAGACGACTTCTAACCAGAGAGATTAAGGCCACTGACACTTACCACATCTACTTTAGCCCACTACTCAGCAATTTCCTGAGCCTGTAGCATACGTGCGTGTTGTAGAATAATTTTTGCTGCTGACTCTGCATCATCAACGATAGTAAATAAATGTAATT
>JBALVP010000056.1:0-9573 GCA_036961395.1 Porticoccus sp. | reverse complement strand
CACTGTTTGACTGTGGTCGCCGTGGTATTTCGTGTGCTGACGGAAATCTCAACAGGATTATTGACCAGCCCTTTGGCCAATTTTCGAATATCGTCAGAAAAGGTGGCTGAGAACATCAGGTTCTGGCGTTGTTTGGGTAACAGTGCCAGAATTTTTAAAATATCGTCGATAAACCCCATATCCAGCATTCGGTCGGCTTCATCCAGCACCAGTACTTCCAATTGCTTAAATTTCACTGCATTTTTCTGAAAAAGATCCAGCAAACGCCCGGGTGTTGCCACCAGAACATCGACACCTTTGCGCAACTTCATCATCTGAGGGTTAATTTTTACCCCGCCATACGCCACGGCAGAACGCAGGGGCAAATGTTTACCGTAGGTCGCTATGCTGTCTGCGACTTGAGCGGCCAGCTCACGGGTTGGGGCTAATACTAGGGCCCTGACCTGATTCGCTTCGACGGGGTTTCCTTTAGAGAGTTTCTCTAGTATGGGCAGGGCAAAACTGGCTGTTTTTCCTGTGCCAGTTTGAGCCGCTGCCATCACATCTTTACCTTGGATGACGGCGGGTATTGTCTTGGCTTGAATAGGAGTCGGCGTGTCGTAACCCTGCTCGGTAACAGCATCAAGAATTGGAGTGGATAGGCCAAAAGTGGTGAAGCTCATTAAAGTGATCTCTTATTACCAGCAAAAACAGGCTAGGTATGAGGGTGAAGTATAAACGCTTAGTGGTTAATGTCTGACAGAATCTTGATCGGTCTTTTGGGGCGCTTTTTGAAAGACATAATGCGCGTGCTTAGGTCTCACTCAAGGAGTTAAGTGCGTGGTAAGCTGATGATTCAGTGAACTACTTATCATTAAGGCTCGGAGGCCTCACATGAAAAAATTTACAGCGCTCGTCGGTGTGTCATTGGTGGTTCTGCAACTGCCGGTCAACGCCGGGAGCTGGTGGGATACAGGGAAAAGTCTATTGGATGATGTGGTTAACATCGAGCCGGAAAGAACGGATAGCACTTCAGACAGCAGCCCAAGTAACGCATTGTCGGCGCTCAGTGTTGAGGAGATAAGTGCGGGGCTCAAGGATGCCCTGAAAGTAGGTACTGAGAACGTAGTGGCTCAACTGGGACAACCAGATGGTTTTAATCTTGATGACGCCATTCATATTCCACTGCCGGCAGAGATTCAACAGGCCAAGGGTTTGCTCGATACCGTAGGTATGGGCGGTATGATGGATGACTTGGAAACCCAACTAAACCGGGGTGCAGAAGCGGCCACGCCAAAGGCCAAGGAGCTATTTTTGGCCGCTATCACCGAGATGAGTATCGATGATGCCAAGAAAATTTATAACGGCCCTGATGATTCTGCCACGAGCTATTTTAAGGAAAAGATGGGCCCTCAATTAGCCGATGAAATGCGCCCGGTCATTGAAAATAGCCTCAGCGAAGTTGGGGCCGTGCAAACCTATGATGTCATTATGAGTAACTATAAAACTATTCCACTGGTGCCGGACATCAAAGCCGACCTTACCGAGTACACGATCAATAAGGGGGTGGATGGAATCTTTTATTATCTAGCCAAGGAAGAAGCGGCTATTCGGAAAGATCCAGTTAAACAAACCACCTCGCTATTGAAAAAGGTGTTTGGTCAATAGAAGGGCTAGCTAGGTTAAAAAATACTGAGAAAATCCGGCGTTTATCACGCAGGCAGTCACTCTGCCTGAATGGTTTGCATTACTGCTCGAAAGTAGCTGCCAGGAATTTTTATGAGGTCTGTTCTATTACCCGAGAGTATGACATCTAGGCTGGATGTCATGGCGTCAACAACATCAAAAAAACTCAGGCTGACAGTCAGTCTCTCCTCATATTTACAGGTAGTTTTGTCGTCACAGTTAGGTGCAGTTTTTGATAATAAGGCTAAGGGTGCATTTTCGCCGCCTGCGGTTGCACTCGTATAGTTCCGCCAATCATCATCGGCATAAAGCGCAGTAACATAGAGCGTGTAGAGCTCATCATCATCGATACCTGTTGATCTGACTAGGTAAATTTCAGAGAAATTTTCACTCAATACTTTATCTGAGTGGGCAAAATTTGGGCCATATGCTACTTCTCCTTTTTCTGATTCCAGGGTAAGTAAAACATGGTTTTTTATCTCTTTTGTTACGCTCCAGTCGATGTCTGCTTCTTGGGGTGTCGCCGCCCAAGCTTGCAGTGAGCCAAGGATAAAAAGAATAAATAGTTGTGTGAGAAATTTCATAGATTTATTTTATTTCCTTGGGTTATATTTTCTTATAAAACGTTGATGTGCATCTCTTTGAACAATGATTGATAAGGATTGCTAACTCAGATGTCAGACATCGTTATTGGTTCACCTTTTGTTTGGTATATATGTAATTACTCGCCTAGTTCCACTAGGGCTGATTAAGCTGCCAGTTGTAATGATATTCAATGTTCGCTCGGTAATAGCGTAATCGCTCAGCCAAAGAAGGCTCTGCGTAATGAATCAAGTGAGAGCGTAGGGCTTTATCATTGCCCCCAAAGTCTTCCTTGTACCATTGGTAAATGTTGGAAATCTTGAGTGTGTCGTCTTCGAAAGCGACCCCCCGGGGATGGTTCACATACAGCTGAGCCGCCTGCTCTAACTGACTATGGATATTAGCTGAGGTATACGCGGTGGAAGACAGATTAGGGCAGCTGAGGCTGGCGCAGTTAACCGCATAGTGAATGCGGTTATCCTGAAATAATGGCCTCAGAATCTTGTGCTCAATGTCATTGAGAGATAGCTCATGCCCCTGGATATTGGCTATCTTGTCATCCCAGGGGCCAAAGCTGAAAAAGCTTTTGCCAAGTTTGGTGATGGATTCCGTGGGGTAGCTCTTCAGGATGAGCTCTACGGTGAGTGCATTGTAGAGATTAATCCAATAGGCTTTTTGTTCTGTGCGATTAAATGCCCTGGGGTCAAGTTGTTGCATCTGTTGCAGGTAGCTGTCTAGCCTTTTGTAATCTTCGGTATTGACTGTGGCGTAGTCAAAGCGGTTGATACCACTTGAGTGTTTATTATCTAGGTAAACGTCAAGCAGGGTTTGCCAGGTGTTGTGCTCAATAATACTGGTATTACTTTCGTTACTTTCCGACCAAAAAGCCTGAACGCTACTTTCTTGCGCAGCTAAAGATATGTGTGAAAAAATCGATAATAGCGAGAGCCCTATTATAAGAAAAATATTGCGCAGTGTAGGTTCGGTGACAAATTTAATCGTCATTGTTTACCACCAACCGTCAGTGATGTTCTCGGCGTATAGTGTTTCTGTGGGCGCCTACAATGGTCGGTGGGTTGACGAAACTGTCTCCAGCGAAGCTTGATTATCATCGATAAAATTCCAATGCCGGCACCAATGGTGCCCCTCAGGGTGCCGCTGATTTTGGAGTGGCCCAAGCGGCAAAAGGTATCTACTGAGTGTTCTTCGATGGACATGCCCTGTTGAATGGCTTTTATTTGCATTTCAATAGTCCAGCCATAACGTTCATCTTCCATGGCAAGTTGCTGCAGCGCGCCCTGAGAGATAGCGCGGAATGGCCCCAGGTCAGTCACTGTTTTACTCCACAGCCATCGAATCAAGATGCTCGCAAGTTGATTACCAAAACGCTGAGGCAGGGTGAGGGCGCCTGGTTCCATATGACCTAGGGTGCGTGAGCCAATGGCTAGGTCTGTGCCATTAGCAATGGTATGGACCAACGGTATTGCTTGCGTGGCACAAAATGCGTTATCGCCATCAATGAATAACAAAATATCCGCATTTTTGATGTTGTTTAGGGCGGTTAGGCAAGCAATGCCGTAACCGGGTTGGGGCTGGGTAATGACGCGTGCATTCGCTTCGAGAGCAATGTTGGCAGTATCATCAGTGGAACCATTATCGCAGACCAAAATATCGTCGATAACGGGGTTGTCATTACTACCACGCAATGCCTGAAGACCGTTTATTACCTGTTGTATCGCTTTGGCTTCGTCTCGAGCGGGAATAATGCAAGCAATGCGTTTATTCTGATACATCAACTTGATCCTCGTGCTTGTAAATTATCGAGGGCCAAAATATTTCTCAAGATAAAAAATGACAGCGGAACGCTCTTTTTCACTTAAGAGCGTGATCAACTGCTCATCAGTGTTGAGCTGTTGTATAAAGTCGTCGCTTTTAGCAGCGTTAAGAGTTGTATCAGAGAATAGGCAAGTGCCACAGGCTAATTTTCGATGATAGGTGACTTTGCCAAGATAATAGGGGTCATCGAGAGAGGGCGGTGCCATGTTGATAGAGGCTGATGTGATAGAAGCGGGTAGTGCCAGAGCTATTGATAATAGCCATGCGGGTATACCGAGCTGTCGGTTTTTCATTATGCTTTTTGCCTATTGGTTGAATGTGGTGAATGGCTCGCCTTATGAGCTGTATAGAGTGTGGGCTGGAGGAATAGTTCTATCATCTGATCCTATTATTACTTTTACCTAGGATATTTGCTCGAGACTACCATGGCGCCATCTGTGTAGATTTATCTATGCTTATTTACTATCCCCAAGGAACTCCTGCCCCGCATGAGGTATCTTGTTATTCACGACAGTGAAAAAATGATCCTAGATGAACGACTCTGACGCAGACAAAAACAATAGATGTACTCCCCTTTTTTTAGGAGAAAATAGCTCGAGAGTGACATGGCACTTGGATGGAGCCGGCTTGGTTTGCGCCATTGCGTATGGTGTGTTGGCCTGGTTTTCGTTGCAGCCAGAGTTTCTTTCTTTGTGGATGTTTTATGGTCTGCTGGGAATTTGCTTGGTAGCAACACTCATTGCCTTTGTCGGTGTTAGCGCCAGTGAACAATCCCTGACACCCTTGCGGCTATTATTTTGGACAGGGTGTTTTCATGCCATCGGTGTGCTGGGTGAACCGATGTGGGAAGACGATTTTTTTCGCTACCTTTGGGATGGCTATCGCTTTTATGAAATGGGTTCTCCCTATGGGGTGGCCCCTGCTACATTTTTTGGCGATGAGACAATCCCAACCATCTTCCAAGGGCTATTGGCTAGGATTAACTATCCGGATGTTCCGACCATTTACGGACCCACTCTGCAATACACCTTTTTGCTAGGACATGTTCTAGCCCCTGCAGAGGTGTGGATACTTCAGCTACTGTATGCCTTGGCGGACATGATGCTCATAGTGTTGTTGTTGCGACTGGCCAATATTCGTTGGGTATTACTTTATGCATGGTCACCGTTAGTCATTAAAGAGTTGGCGTTTACCGCTCACCCGGATGGGCTAGGGGTATTATTGCTGATGGCCGCCTTGTTTTGTCGGCTGCGACATAGCTATGTCCTTGCTGCTGGCCTGCTGGCATTAAGTGTGGGCGCCAAGGTGTTTGCCCTATTATTAGTACCCTTTGTGTTGTGGCGATTGCCTCTACGTTATTGGGGGATATTTGCCCTGGTGGTGGCTGTGTTGTACGGCCCCTTTGTCTGGTTGGGGGCATCAGATATGGGAGGATTGTTAGTCTTTGCCGCAGAGTGGCAGTTTAATAGTTCCCTTTATGCGGTATTGCTTCAGTGGCTTGAACCGTTTGTGGTCAAGCTAACCTTAGGTTTTATTTTCTTGGGTGTGTATATCGGGTTGTTTTGGCATCACAGCAAGACTGTAACTTGGCAGATGCCTCGTGGAGATATTATTTTTGGTGTCTTTCTACTAATAGCTCCGGTGGTCAATGCTTGGTATTTGATTTGGTTGCTGCCATTCGCAGTGATCTTCCCTAGGCTCTGGAGTTGGACATTTTCAGTCAGTGTGTTGTTGTCTTATTCCATTGGTATTAATTTGAATTCAAGTGACGCCGAGCCACTTCTAATGCCTCTATGGGCAATTCTTCTGGAGTACGGGGCGGTGTTGGTTGCAGTTTGTTTGGATGCATGGATGAGAACGAGGAGGTTCAAACGAGGCAACAGCGCTATTGGCGCTTAAGGGAGATCAAGTTCTTGATAATTAGAGTTGTTATATAACTACAAAGTAGATTAAGGTTGGTTTCGAAATATTATCCAAGTCGTCATATCAAGATGATTTTGGTCGTGCCATTTAGCTGCGCACTCGCTTAAAAAGAGTTTGAAGTTTGTGTATTAAGAAAATGACCAAATGTATACACAGAAAAATAAAGAGGATCGATTTTAATTACTTTGCCGTTTGAATTAATAAGCTGAGTAGTCACGGTTGGGGGTGCCCATAATAGGGTTTACTTGTTTGCTTAACCATAGTGCCTAACTTGATAAGTTTGGGCTGGGAGGAAGTGCTGATGATGAAATTAGGTATACCTAAAGAAATTTTTCTAGATGAGCGACGGGTCGCAGCGACCCCGACCTCTGTTCAGAAGTTGATCAAGCTTGGTTATGAAGTTGTTGTTCAATCTGGCGCTGGTGATCCAGCGCACTACGATGATGACGCTTATAGGGCTGCAGGTGCAGCCATCTCTGTAGATACTACGTCTCTCTGGGAGCAATCAGATTTTATTCTAAAAGTCCGACCCCCAATGATGCACCCCGATCTGGGTCGACACGAAGTCGATCTGATGAAAGAGGGAGCCAGTATCGTCAGCTATATATGGCCGGCTCAAAACTCTGAATTACTTGACCAGCTTGCTGCTAAGAAAGCCACTGTTTTTGCTATCGATAGTCTTCCTCGTATCAGTCGTGCGCAGAAAATGGATGCCCTGAGTGCCATGGCTAACATTGCTGGTTACCGGGCGGTTATCGAAGCAGCAAATCATTTTGGTCGTTTCTTTACCGGCCAGGTAACTGCGGCGGGTAAAGTTCCTCCAGCCAAAGTGATGATTATTGGTGCTGGTGTGGCAGGTTTGGCCGCCGTCGGTACTGCCAACAGTATGGGGGCCATTGTTCGTGCCTTTGATACTCGGTTGGAAGTGAAAGAACAAGTTGAAAGTATGGGTGCCGAATTCCTTGAATTGGATTTTGCCGATGAGGATGGTGGTGGTGGCGGTGGTTACGCCAAGCAGATGAGTGATGAGTTTATTGCCGCAGAAATGGCGCTGTTCGCTGAACAAGCCAAAGAAGTGGATATCATCATTACTACCGCACTGATTCCCGGTAGACCTGCACCTAAGTTAATTACTGCTGCGATGGTTCAATCCATGAAACCGGGTAGTGTGGTGGTCGACCTGGCCTCAGAACGAGGTGGTAACTGTGAACTCACTGTGCCCGGTAAAGTGGCAGTGGACCATGATGTTACCCTGATTGGCTACACTGACTTACCCAGTCGAATGGCGAAGGTCTCAAGTGATCTGTATTCCAGTAACTTAGTACATTTATTATCTGATTTGACCCCGGAAAAAGATGGGCAGCCTCAGGTGGACATGGAAGATACCGTCATTCGTGGTGTCACCGTTGTTAAGGACAGTGAAATTACTTGGCCACCACCCAAAGTCGAGGTGTCAGCGGCAGCACCACCACCCAGTACCGAGGAGCCGTTGCCGGCAGCTGAAGTGCCAGAAGAATCATTGGTTAAAAAATGGTTAGGTAAAGGGTCGATACTGGCTATTACCCTTGCCGCTCTACTAGGGATTGGTGGTTATGCGCCAGAGAGTTTCCTCACCCATTTCACGGTCTTCGTGCTGGCCTGTTTTATCGGTTATCAGGTAGTCTGGAATGTGACGGCTTCGTTGCATACCCCTCTGATGAGTGTAACCAATGCGATTAGTGGCATTATCGTGATCGGAGCCATTTTGCATTTGGTTCAGGCCGGGGACGCCGGGGTTGGCATCATGTCCTTTGTGGCAGTGTTGATCGCGACGATAAATATAGCGGGTGGGTTCAGAGTGACCCATCGTATGCTCAAAATGTTCCGCAAATAGGAGACACAGATCATGAGCGCAGGATTTGTAAGTGTGGCCTACGTTGTGGCCAGTATATTATTCATTCTCAGCCTTGGCGGGTTGAGCCATCAAGAATCAGCCGGGCGCGGTAATTACTTCGGAATAGCCGGTATTATTATTGCTTTGGTTGCTACCATCGCCAGTGTCAGCATGGGCATTGGTGGTATGGCCTCTATCGTTATAGCCCTTCTCATTGGTGCTGGTGCAGGGTTGTTTCTTGCTAATAAAGTAGAGATGACCCAGATGCCCCAGCTTGTGGCCTTACTGCACAGCTTTGTTGGTTTAGCTGCGGTGTTTGTTGGGTTCTCAGGCTATCTCGACCCGTTGGTGATTACCCACGGCGCAGAACACACCATTAAGCTGGTAGAGGTATTCCTTGGTGTCTTCATTGGTGCCATCACGTTTACCGGTTCTCTGATTGCCTGCGGCAAGCTGGACGCTCGTATTTCCAGTGCAGCATTAACCTTACCAGGTCGCCATTTAATGAACTTGGCCGCACTGGCCTTTACAGTGTTGCTGGGTGCGTGGTTCCTTGGAGCCGGTAGTGCGACAGAAGGTATGCTCCCTCTGATCGTGATGACTGTGGTAGCTGGAGTTTTAGGCGTGCACCTCATCTTAGCTATTGGCGGTGCGGATATGCCTGTTGTGGTATCCATGCTTAACAGCTACTCCGGTTGGGCCGCAGCATCCATTGGCTTTATGTTGGGTAATGATCTTCTGATCGTGACCGGCGCTTTGGTGGGTAGTAGTGGTGCCATTCTGAGTTACATTATGTGTCGAGCGATGAATCGTTCGTTCATGAGCGTTATTCTGGGTGGTTTTGGTCAGACGACAAGTAGCTCCGCTGCTGAAGTTGATTCGGACCTGACTGTACAAGAGACCTCTGTAGAAGATCTCTCCGAAGAATTGGGCATGGCAGAATCTGTCATTATCGTACCGGGTTATGGTATGGCTGTAGCACAAGCTCAAACTGCAGTGGGTGAAATTACCAAGCTGTTGCGAGATCGTGGTGTTACCGTTCGTTTTGGTATCCATCCTGTGGCTGGGCGGTTACCTGGGCACATGAATGTGTTACTGGCAGAAGCTAAAGTGCCCTATGACATTGTGTTGGAAATGGATGAGCTTAATGATGATTTCCCAGCCACAGATGTGGTTCTGGTGATCGGCGCTAATGATACCGTTAACCCTGCGGCTATGGATGATCCAACAAGCCCTATTGCCGGGATGCCGGTGATGGAAGTTTGGAAATCTAGTCAGGTAGTAGTGTTCAAACGTGGTATGGCCTCAGGTTATGCTGGTGTTCAAAACCCACTTTTCTTTAAGGAGAACACCCGTATGTTGTTTGGCGATGCGAAGGAAAGCATTGATAAACTGTTGGGTTGCCTACGTTCCGGTTCCTAATAGGTTAAAACTGGATATGGCTATTCCCGGGCTTCCGGGAATAGCCAAGTCCAAAGTTGTGCAAGTCGTAGTCATCTAGCCTATAAAAAAGCTATGTTATAAAGTCTCCAGCAGATAACACAAGTGCTCCTGTTTAAACATTGCTTCTCCATATTTCTGCCACCTCCCTTATCAGAAGTAGCCGGCTGTTTTTCTCTCTGGGTAAGCATCAGTTGCTTACGGCTTCTTAGCGTAATGTATAGCGTTTATCCAAATGTTCTTGAGTGAAGGCC
>JBALVP010000055.1:0-9601 GCA_036961395.1 Porticoccus sp. | reverse complement strand
GCCCCCTTAGCAAGTGGGTCACACCACAATGCCACTCACTACACTGTAGTAGACGGTGTACTTGAAGTTCATCTTGGTAGCAATAAAAAGGTAGGTCTGGCTGACCCATCACAATTTTCAGGCTTCCAGGGATCAACTGAAAATCCAAGCGCTATTCTTATAAAAAGCAACAGGTTACATCTTGAAGTTCAAGTAGATAGCAATACCGAAATTGGTGCTTCAGACCTGGCAGGTATCAAAGACATCCTTATGGAATCGGCACTAACCACTATTATGGATTGTGAAGATTCAGTCGCAGCGGTGGATGCTGAAGACAAGGCCCTGATCTACCATAACTGGCTGGGCTTGATGAAAGGTGACCTAGAAGAAACCATGGAAAAGGGCGGAAAAACTATTGTCCGTCGTATGAACGCCGATCGTGAATACACCACTGGTAACGGAGGCTCTCTTGTCTTGCCTGGACGCAGCCTACTGTTTGTCCGTAATGTAGGCCACTTGATGACCAACCCAGCCATTCTCGACACAAACGGCAATGAAGTACCCGAAGGTATCATGGATGCCATGATGACCAGCTTGATCGCCATCCATGATCTGAAGGGGGACGGCGACTACCGAAACAGCAAAACAGGCAGTGTTTATATCGTGAAGCCAAAAATGCACGGTCCTGAAGAAGTTACATTTACCAATGACTTATTTGATCGCGTTGAAGATGCGCTCGACCTTGAGCGCAACACGGTCAAAGTGGGCATTATGGATGAAGAGCGTCGCACCTCTGTCAATTTGAAAGAATGTATTCGTGCCGCCAGTGAGCGTGTGGTGTTTATTAATACGGGGTTCTTGGATAGAACTGGCGATGAAATTCATACCAGTATGGAAGCAGGCGCCTTTGCTCCGAAAGGCCAGTTAAAAACTATGAAGTGGATATCCGCTTACGAAGATCAAAATGTCGATGTTGGCCTCGCTTGTGGTCTTAAGAACAAAGCACAAATTGGTAAAGGCATGTGGCCCGTACCTGAAAATATGGCTGATATGATGGAAGCCAAAATTGGACACCCAATGGCAGGTGCTAATACTGCTTGGGTACCCTCTCCAACGGCTGCCACATTACATGCTTTGCATTACCAACAGGTTGATGTCTTTGCACGTCAAGACGAACTCTCTACGCGCGTGCCAGCCAGTGTTGATGACATTCTGACTATCCCGCTCCTCGACAAAGAGCTTGCTGCTGATGAAATTCAGAGAGAACTGGATAACAACGCTCAGGGTATCCTAGGCTACGTTGTCCGCTGGGTAGAGCAGGGCGTTGGTTGTTCCAAGGTGCCAGACATCAACAATGTTGGCCTTATGGAAGACCGTGCAACTCTACGTATTTCCAGTCAGCATCTTGCCAACTGGTTACGTCATGGTATTTGCGCCGAAGAACAAGTGATGGAAACCATGAAGCGTATGGCTGCGGTAGTAGATGGTCAAAATGCGGGTGACCCCATGTATCGCAACATGGCACCTAACTTTGATCAGAGTATCGCCTTTACAGCAGCTTGCGACCTAGTCTTCAAGGGTAAAGAGCAACCTAGTGGTTATACCGAGCCACTATTGCATGCTTATCGTCAGAAAGCCAAGTTGCAGTAACTCAAGAGTAATAGCTATGAAAACGCCGGAGTCCTCAGAGACTCCGGCGTTTTTGTTTATACCTGAACATAGGCCTAATTTCTCAGGTTACCTAGATATGTAATCGCCTCAGTTCGGGGTCCAACTCTCCCTGCTCCCAAAGATTATCAAACTCCTGTACCAACTCAATGGCTTCCAGTGGTGCATGGGCGACCACATAACCCACAAACCGATCAGGCTCCTGCTTATAAAGGATTCCAGCCTTATCGACCAAAAGAAATTCAGTGTGCAAGCATTCTTCCCGAGATTGAAACCTTCTCATTTGCAGACGGCTCGGCAAACGATTGCACAGTTCCTGTAACTTATTGGTCTGCTGTATAAGATGGGGGATGTTTTTCACCAGAACTCTCACTCGGGCCAACGGGTGACTGGTAGCGAAGGCATAAACTGCATCGCAGAATTGGCTATTGCTATAGATCTCTGGCTCCAGGCTGGCACTGAATATCCTAATTTCCCTTTGTGCTCGGTCGACCAACATGACGGCTTGATCCCGAAAGTTGTCGGCACCTTCAAGACTGACTCTTTCTCGTTCATCGTCGGTAATTTTGGATAAGGGTAACTGATGTGAGTTATCAGTATAAAGGTGTAATTTAAGCACCATCGTTTTGTGGGGAATCCCGGCATCCATAAAAGGGTCATCCTGAGCAATAAAGCCAAATCCCTCATAGAAAGGTACCGCTTTAATTTGAGCGTACAGGAACACCTGCTCTAGCCCCTCCCGAATAGCATAACGAATTATCTTGCGCATCAGGGATGAACCAACACCGCGTTCTCGGTATTCTTTAAGCACTGCCATTCTGCCGATATGCCCGCCTGGTAACATTCGACCGGTCGCCATGGCCTTATCATTGGGGCCATAAGCGAGCCAGTGAACCGCTTGGGGGTCATACTCATCAATCTCTTCATCCAATCGTACTTTCTGTTCTTCAACAAAAACTTTATGTCGAATATCAGTCAGTACATCACTGGATACCTCCCAGCTGGTTCGCTCAACCTCAATAGGGAAGTATTCAACTGTTTCCATCATAATGACCTTTTATTCTTAATCCTATATTCTTAATGTTAGCCCGACTTAGGCTGTATAAACAGTACCGGATTGTTAAGATTTGCGTTACATCAAGACGGAGCAACTACTTGAAAATTACCATCCGCCACTTAACCATTCCAGCTATTCTTTCTCTGTTGCTGGCCCCCGCGCTGTTACTGGCCGATACCGCTTCGCCTATTTTCGATCGATCCGCTCGATTTCATCCCATTACCTCAAAAACCGGGATGGTAGTGTCCCAAGAGGCTATCGCCAGCCGTGTCGGGGCAGATATTCTATCCAAAGGAGGCAATGCCATTGATGCCGCCGTAGCTACCGGATTTGCCTTGGCTGTGACGCTTCCACAAGCCGGCAATCTAGGTGGCGGTGGTTTTATGCTCATCCACCTTGCTGAAACCGATAAAACCCTGGCCATCGACTATCGTGAAATGGCCCCCGCTGCCGCGCATCAAGCACTGTTTCTTAACGAGCATAGCGAGGTTGATGAAAGACTTGCCCGGTTTAGCCATCAATCTGCAGGTGTCCCAGGCACAGTTTCAGGCCTTACTCATGTGCTAGCACGCTACGGTACGATGAGTCTTCAACAGACAATGTCACCGGCCATAGCACTGGCAGAGCAAGGTTTTCAAATCAGTGGTTCTCTCGCTTATTCACTCGCTAGAGCTCAACCTCGATTACAAGCTGACACATCTTCAGCACGTTATTTTTCAAGAGCAGATGAAACACCATTCCAGCCAGGCGACACATGGCAGCAGCCCGATCTGGCCAAAACATTGAAGCGAATTTCTCAAGAAGGTGCTCCTGGCTTTTACCAAGGAGAGGTGGCCGATCTCATCGTGGCGGAAATGAAGCGGGGCGGGGGAATCATCACACACGATGATTTGGCTAAATACCGCGTTATTGAGCGTCAGCCTATTACTGGAACCTACAAGGGTTACACTGTTGCCTCAATGCCACCACCTTCCTCTGGGGGTATCCACTTAATCCAAATGTTAAATGTACTGGAAGGATGGGATTTGGCCCAGATGGGGCACAACAGTGCTGCTTATCTCCACCGTCTGATAGAAACCATGCGCCGCGCCTATGCTGATCGAAGCCAATATTTGGGCGACCCTGATTTCTATCCGGTTCCGGTTATAGCACTGACAGACAAGGCCTATGCAAAGCAGTTACGAGAAAGTATTCAGCTGGAGAAATCCTCTCGCTCAGAAGATATTAAACCGGCTTTAACGCTTCCAGAAGAAAGTCCACAAACCACTCACTTTTCGGTATGGGACAATCAGGGTAATGTGGTTAGCAACACCTACACACTCAATTTTTCCTATGGTAGCGGGATATCTGTCGCTGGCGCCGGGTTCTTACTGAACAATGAAATGGATGATTTTTCCGCCAAGCCCGGCGCCCCTAATGCCTATGGGTTAGTTGGCGATAAAGCCAATGCTATTGAACCGAGTAAGCGTCCACTGTCATCTATGACACCGACGATTGTATTCGAAAATGGCAAACCTATTATGGCTACCGGTAGCCCAGGGGGAAGTACAATCATCACCGTTGTTTTACAGAACATTCTCAACAAAATTGAGTTTGGTATGAATGTCGCAGAGGCGACTGCGGCTCCGAGAATTCACCATCAGTGGCTACCCGATCAAGTGCAAGTGGAAGCGGGAACTAGCCCGGATACTATTATGGTGCTCAAGAAAATGGGGCATCAGATAAAGGTATCGCCCCATGTGCTGGGGAGTATTCAGGCAATAACCAGTGATGGACTCTTTCTCTTTGGCGTTACAGATCCTCGCCGGCCAGGTGGAGAAGCGGTTATTGCCAAGTGAGCTAAGCCTAGCTCTAACACCCTAGTCCAAAAACCAAATTAGGCTTTTGGCTCGCCATTTTCATACTGAAGACCGTTAACGTTGGCTCTTCGTATTTCTCCTGACTCATCGACTAAGCCAGGGTACTTGGGTGCCGTCATATATCGGGCAAACCAGTCCGCAAGCAGGGCTTCATCATCAAGCACTCTCGACAACAATGATTTCACCTGATGAATAAATGCTGGATCGATATTTTCTGTGGCCAAGCCCGGGGTTAATGCTGGATCGGTGTAATAAACCGAATTCCCCTGAGACAGTAACTCCGTAGTGAGATCATCTAACATATCTGTGGCAGATGGCGCCCTAAAACCGATTGAATAAGTCATACAGTCATTTAATGCGACTCCGGAGTGTGCAACTTGCGGAGGAAGGTACAACATGTCTCCCGGGTTTAACACCCAATCTTCAGTGGGATAAAAATCACGCAATATCCGTAATGTAGTGCCATCAAGCTGGGGGGAATCCTGATTACAAACAGGCCCAACCTGCCAGCGACGTTGCCCTAAGCCCTGCAGTAAAAACACATCGTAATAATCGTAGTGAGGACCAACGCTACCACCTTCCGGCGCATAGCTAATCATCACATCATCAAGACGCCAGGGCGGTATAAAGGTGAAATGATCTAATAGTGACTTTACTTCAGGCAGCCACAGGTCTGCCCCCTGAATTAGCAGTGTCCATTTCTTCTCGGGTAATTGGCTAAAGGTTTCATCATTAAATGGACCATGTAGTGCCTGCCAGGGACCGTCTTGGCCTTCTTCGATTACAAGTCGAGATTCAATTTCTTCTTCCAGAGATAAACCTGCAAGCTCATCAGGGCTTATAGGTGATTCAAAATCAGGTAGGGCATGACGAATTAGCAGCGGTTTTTTCTGCCAGTATTCTGCAAGAAATTTCTCGCCTGAAATATTACCCAGAATAGAAAATGTGTCTGACATCGATAAACGCCTTTAGGTTATTTGAATGATAATTTATGTCCTCAAGAGACAATAAACATCAAATAGCCTTAGCCTGTTCCACAGCATTACCGATATAACTGGCTGGTGTCAGCGCACGAAGCTCCGCTTTGGCATCCTCGGGAATACCTAGTGTTTCTACAAAATTGAGAAGCGCTTCTTTGGTAATGCCCTGACCCCGGGTCAGCGCCTTCAGCTTTTCGTAAGGCTCAGGAATATCGTAACGACGCATAACCGTTTGTACAGGCTCCGCTAGGACTTCCCAGGTATTATCTAAATCTTCAGCAAGGCGCCGCTCATTAAGTTCGAGCTTACTAATGCCTTTTAGCGTCGACTGATAAGCAATCACACTGTAACCAAAGCCAACACCCATATTGCGAAGGACTGTGGAATCAGTCAGATCACGCTGCCAGCGAGAGATGGGCAGCTTTTGTGCCATGTGGCCAAAAATAGCATTGGCTAAACCGAGATTGCCTTCGGAGTTTTCAAAATCGATGGGGTTCACTTTGTGAGGCATAGTCGATGAGCCCACCTCGCCCTCAATAGTGCGCTGCTTGAAATAACCCAGTGAGATATAACCCCAGATGTCACGGTTAAAATCGATCAAAATGGTATTAAACCGGGCAATGGCATCAAACAATTCAGCGATATAGTCGTGAGGTTCAATTTGTGTTGTGTAAGGGTTTAAACTCAACCCCAAGCTGGCCACAAAGTCATCCGCATTAGCAGCCCAATCAACAGAGGGGTATGCCGATAGGTGGGCATTGTAGTTACCCACAGCGCCATTAACTTTGCCCATCAATATCACTTGACGAATTTGCTCAATTTGACGATTTAAGCGATAACACACATTGGCAAACTCTTTACCAACTGTCGTAGGAGATGCAGTCTGACCGTGAGTACGGGAGAGCATAGGCACATCAGCATAGGCTCTCGCCATCGATGCGATTTGACCCGCTATTTCTTCTGCCTGAGGCAACAATACATCATCTCGACCCTCTTTCAGCATAAGTGCATGGGAAAGGTTGTTGATGTCTTCAGAGGTACAGGCGAAGTGCACAAACTCCTTGATGGCATTCAATCCTGGATCATCAGCAATACTTTCTTTAATAAAGTATTCGACCGCTTTAACATCATGATTCGTCGTACGCTCAATTTCTTTAATACGCTCAGCATCTGCTTCCGTAAAATTATCCACCAACTGATTGAGTACCGTATTGGACTCGGAGGAAAGGGGGCCAAGCTCCGCCAGCTCCGGGTGTGCAGATAAGTGCTGTAGCCAGCGAACTTCCACTAGCACACGATTCTTAATCAAGCCAAATTCACTAAAAGCCGAGCGAAGATCAGCTGTTTTGCTGCCGTAGCGGCCATCGATGGGTGATACTGCGGTCAAACTGGAGAGATTCATTGTGCATCCGATATTTAATGAGATTCAAGTAGTTGAAAATCAATGAGTAATAGAATGAATAGAGGCGCAAATTCTACCGTAATTGTGGGTATCTTTCAGGTAGAAATTACCCCAATTCAGAGGGCAAATAAACTTAGGCGCTAGAAATTCGTTCTCAGTTCACGCAGCTGAGCCAGAATATCCTTTCGATTGAGTATCAAGTGACGACGCCGCCCCCCCAATTGATGCCATAGGGTCGCTGCACGAATACCGGCAAACAGTAGACAACGGATTCGCTGGGCAATATTTTCCTGCTGCAAGTAATTAGCATAACCATTCACCTGAATACGATGACGAAAGGTGCTAATACTGTCTTGATATACTTGGGCTAAGTTGGCAACCACATTGGCATGACCGATAGAGAAATGTTCTGCCTGCCGGGATGCTTGATCCAACCTCTCACCAATGAGATTCAGCATCGCCTTATTTTGACGCAGCTTCTTTGAAAGATGAACCACGCCAACCACATACCGCAAGGTATCTGACTGCTTCCCTCTAGACTGCAGGGTAATTAGCTCCTGCATAGATTCGATACCCAGTTGCAGATGTTGCACCGAGCCAAATACTGCTTCCGTATTTTCTGGGTTTTTCTGAAATAGACTCTCAATACAAGCATTAAAACGATCGGAAGGAATGGAGCCGTTTTTAGCCAGTGTTTCCACCAATTGACATGCCTGAAATATACCAGCCAGAGCCATTACCTGATCACGTGTCGATTTACTAAACATCAATTACTCCGAACTAGTCCAGGATCGTTCGATAATACCGCCGCCAAGGCAAATCTCGGCCTGATACAGCACGACAGATTGTCCTGGTGTGACAGCACGCTGAGGGTCATCAAATACCACCACATAACCACCTTCATCTCGACGCACTGAACAAGGCTGGTCTGACTGACGGTAACGGGTTTTTGCCGTACAACGAAACTCTTTCAAACCTGAAATCAAACCCGGTTCATCGTTAATCCAGTGAAATTGAGAGGTATAGAGTTCATCCGTAAATAGCAGTGGATGATCTGTACCCTGTACGGCGATCAGTACATTGCGAGACATGTCCTTCACCGCAACATACCAAGGTGCTTCGCTTGCCCCCTTAAGGCCACCGATGCCCAAGCCCTGACGCTGCCCTAACGTGTGGTACATCAGACCATGATGCTGGCCGATCACTTCACCTTCAGGGTTTTCTATATCACCGGGCTGAGCGGGAAGATACTGCTCAAGGAAGTCCTTAAAGCGTCTTTCACCAATAAAGCAGATACCTGTTGAATCCTTCTTTTTTGCCGTAATAAGGCCATATTGCTCAGCGATAGCTCTAACCGCTGGCTTTTCCATCGCACCAATTGGAAATAACGTCCGACTAAACGCATCTTCATCAACAGCATGGAGGAAATAACTCTGATCTTTATTGTTATCCAACCCCTTTAGCAAGTAGGTTCGACCATCGAGGTCTAGGCGTCGCACATAGTGTCCTGTGGCGATATAGTCGGCGCCAAGAACCTGGGCGTACTCGAGAAACACCTTAAACTTAATTTCTCTATTACAGAGAATATCGGGATTCGGTGTACGCCCAACCCGATACTCATCAAGAAAGTACTCAAAGACATTATCCCAATATTCCGCAGCAAAATTGGCCGTATGTAGTGGTATCCCTAGCGTATTCGCGACGGCTTGCGCATCGCCAAGATCTTCTAGTGCAGAGCAATATTCCGTGTCGTCATCTTCATCCCAATTCTTCATGAACAAGCCTTCCACCTCATACCCTTGCTGTTGTAACAACAAGGCTGTGACGGATGAATCAACACCACCGGACATACCGACAATGACTTTACTTGAACTCGACATAGGATTGATCAGCTAGTTAGCGTAGAGCATCTTATAAAATGCGAACTTATTGGCAAAAATGCATAGGGGTGGGGATTCTACCGGTGTGTTTTTAGTAAATCCAATGGGTAAATGATCTTGGCGCGGTAATCATCTATCGCCTGTAATACCATCGGGCTTCTCAGCTGTGAGTGCTTTTGTAAAATTTCTTCATAATTGAGCCAAACTGCTTCTTCGATATCACTATCTATGGTGGCATAGTCATCAAACTCAATCGCTTCGGCAGTCAAAGCAAGCCGATAATATGTCACACCATTACTGGTTGACGTATAAGTGCCAAAACTAAGCACCCCGGTTGGCTTGATTCTCCAGCCAGTCTCCTCATAGGTTTCTCGAATAGCCGCGTCAACTAAGGATTCACCCGGCTCAACATGACCTGCAGGCTGATTGAACACCTCACGACCTTCGCTAATCTCTCTGACCAGTAGAAAATTGTTTTCACGTTCAATCACGGTGGCAACAGTGAGGTGGATTTTATCGGGCAACTTTGGGTTTCCTTGGCGTCTTTTTTAATGGGCGCTTAGAGGTTCGTTTCTGTGGATGAGGTAAATGAACTGTTTCCTGTCGATACTGGCCTGGTTCCAGATTACCCAGCTGCCAAGGCCCGATTGCACTACGAATTAACCGTAGGGTAGGGAAGCCCACAGCAGCGGTCATTCGCCTCACTTGTCGATTACGCCCTTCGGTAATTTGTAACTCTACCCAGCAAGTAGGCTGCTGCAATCTCTCTCTAATAG
>JBALVP010000054.1:3726-9716 GCA_036961395.1 Porticoccus sp. | reverse complement strand
GGTATTTCCCCGTCAAAACTCACCCGAAAAGCTACATCGGCGGAGCGCCCAAGGCGGCTGTAATCCCCCGGTCTCATAGTGTCGGTAACGCCGGTTTTTGCACTGTGGGTTTGAATTGGCACGGCCCAGAGGGAACCCAGCCTGGGCATCATAATAAACAACAAAATCATTAACGGGATGGCCTGCAACAATAGGACAACGGCTTTATTTAAAGGACGTAATGGCTGGAATTGATGCTGATGTTGAGAGTCTCCTTGATGCAATCCAACCAGCGCCGCAGTCACTAGTAGCATGCAACCCAGAATGTAAACTGCATTGCCTATACTCTGATCAAACAACGCTTGTACCGCTGCGACAAAAAATGCCAAGAAAACCACAAGAAGTGCATCCCGCCGGTGTTCCATCTCCAATAATTTAAGGGTGTAGGCCGAGACTAATAGAGCAACCATTGGCTCTAAACCAATCAGTTTTCCATATTCCAGAAATAGTCCCGCCAGGCAGGTGCCTAGCAAAAGCAGTTTTATCCACCGGTTTGGAGTTGGCCAGATACCTCGATAACGCTGTACCCGCCAGATTGCAGCGACGATTGCCGCGAACATTATCCAGTTGGGCAAGTGGGCCGAGTGAATGCAGATTACCGCAGCAAAAGCTAATAACAGCCATACCAAGGCATTTCTGTGAATTTGCCAGGCAGGAATCACAGGGGCTTATCCCCAAACTGATGCTCCCTAAACTGCTGCTCCCTGCCCGGCTCCTCAAACAGAGCCAGCTCACGGAGTATTTTTAGCCGATGTGCTTCGTTGTTATCGGGTAATATTTCAATACCCGGCAGCCTCAAACCATAGGCCTTATCGGTAGCGGAAACCTGTAACAGGCCACCACAGAGCCGGGATAAACGAGCCTCGCGATCCAGCTCTGGAAAATCATTCCAATCCAGCCAAATGCGCTCATCCTGATAATCGGCATAGTGCTTGGTATACATGCCCTGTTCTTTGGCATATTGCTTCCAGGCAATTTTTTTCAATGAATCGCCCCGTTGATAATTATTGAGCCCGACAAAATCTTCGCTACCACCACCCATTTGCAGCGGGCCATTGCCCCGACTGGGAGCAACAAAGGTTTCGGGTGAAGCAAAGAGGGGTTGAGGATAAACCAGACACTGGATATCAAGATCAAGCTTGGTCCATACCCTCAGTAAACCCAAAGGATAGACACTTTCAAGCGTCAGTCTTCCCGGGTTATAAAGTCCGCGTCTTGGGGCATACAGAGGCACCTTTATGTGAATATCTTCTTGATCACAGAGTGTCACTGTCACCGCCTCCTCCCCCGTAAAGGAAAGGCTCAAACTCTCACGGTAATGGGGTTTTTCTTGACGCAAAACGAGCTCTACGACCAATTGCTCTCCGGCAAAAGCGGGTGTCGCTCTGACAAAACTCAGCGTTAGCCCTGATAGATTAGAAAAGCTATGGAGAATGGTGATGATAAAGACAGAGACCAGAAGACAGGTTACGGCAAACACCAGATTGTTTTCATAATTGGTGGCCATGAGCCAGCAGAGCAGGATCAACAGTAAAAAGCCAAAACCTGCTTTGGAGGGAAAAATAAACAAACTGCTATTGTTCAGCTCGACGGAACGAGAAGGTGGTAGTCGTCGGGAAACCCAATATGAGAAGTAGTTACGGAATATCTGTCCCAACCGCTCAACCATAGCCATAACGCCAGTTAGATAATATCCACGGCATTGAGCGCTCTTTGTATCAACACCTCGCCAGACTGACCCAAGGATTCCGCTGCCCCACGCAATCGATGCCCGGCAACGCTGGGCAGCACGGCTTGAATATCTTCAGGAATCACATATTGGCGCCCCTGAATTAATGCCCAGGCCCGAGCACACTGTAATATGGCTAGCGCACCACGGGGAGATAAACCGGACATAAACATTGGGTCATCGCGGGTAAATTGAACCAGCCGTTGCAAATAGTCCACCAGACTGTCAGATACTTTTACCTGTAACACTTGTTGCTGGATCTTCAACAGTTGCTCGGTTGATATAACTGCTGGAATACTAGAAAGCAGCTTTCGTGGGTCTACACCTGACAGCATTTCACGCTCTGATGCGGGGTCTGGATAGCCCAGCTCAATTCGCATTAAAAACCGATCCAACTGAGACTCTGGTAAAGGAAAAGTGCCAGCCTGGGTGATTGGGTTCTGTGTGGCGATAACAAAGAAAGGATCGGGCAACGGACGAGTATCACCCTCAATGGTCACCTGCCCTTCGGCCATGGCTTCAAGAAGTGCGCTTTGAGTTTTAGGTGTGGTGCGATTAATTTCATCCGCAAGTAATAGCTGATTAAAAATGGGGCCGGGATGAAATTCAAACTGTGATTTGGTTCTATCGTAGATAGAAACCCCGAGAATATCAGCGGGAAGTAAGTCGCTGGTGAACTGGATTCGACTGTATGAAAGACCTAACACCTTGGCAAAGGCGTGAGCCAAGGTGGTTTTTCCCATACCGGGTAAGTCTTCGATCAATAAATGGCCTTGGGCAAACAGGCAGGCTAGAGACAATTTAATCTGCTGTTGTTTGCCCAGCAACACTTTGCCGACATTGGCAACAATCTGGTCTACCGCTTTTTGCATTCGATTCAAACTCCGCTTATGTCACAAAGTGAACCTGCGGATTAAATTGCCGAAAGGCCCCGTAACAGGTCTACTTTAATATCTTCTATATCTTCCAAGCCTACCGCAATACGAATCAGGTTTTCAGTGATCCCTGTCTGGGCTTTTTGTTCATCGGTCAATCGGCCGTGAGTCGTCGTGGCGGGATGAACAATGGTCGTTTTGGCATCACCTAGGTTGGCCGTCAACGATAAGAGTTGAGTACTATCGATTAGTTTCCAGGCTTGTTCGCGTCCACCTTTCACCCGGAAAGATAGCACGCCACCAAAGGCACGCTGTTGCTGAGCAGCAAGGGCATGGCCCGGATGATCTGTTAACCCGGCATAGAACACCTTCTCCACCTGAGGTTGTTGCTGTAACCACTGTGCAATGTCCAAAGCATTAGCCGAGTGGGCATCCATTCTTAACCTTAGAGTTTCTAAGCCCTTGAGGAACACCCATGCGTTGAATGGGCTCATGGTCGGACCAGCACTGCGAATAAAGGCCAGTACTTCATCGACCAGTTCACTGCGACCGGCAATAACGCCGCCCATGCAACGACCTTGGCCATCAATGTATTTAGTTGCCGAATGAATGACGAGATCCGCACCTAGCTTAAGTGGTTGTTGCAGCGCTGGGGTACACAAACAATTATCGACCACCAACAGGGCATTATTGTTCTTAGCCAATGACGCTAATGCTGGAAGGTCTGCTACTTCACACAGAGGGTTAGAGGGTGATTCAAGGAACAGCATTTTAGTCTCGGCACAAATAGCCTGCTGCCATTCTTCAAGGTCTGTGAGTGACACAAATGTTGTTTTAATGCCAAAACGGCTCAGGTATTTATCAAGTAATACGGTTGTTGTACCAAAAACATTACGTGAACAAACAATATGATCCCCAGACTGTAACAAGGCGATACAGGTACTGAGAATAGCGGCCATACCAGAGGACGTTGCCACCGCTTGTTCGGCACCTTCCAGCGCGGCGATGCGCTCTTCAAAAATACGTACTGTCGGATTGGTATAACGAGAATAAACATTACCCGGCTGCTCACCAGAGAAGCGAGCTGCTGCCTCGGCCGCATCAGCAAATACATAACTTGAGGTCAAAAACAGGGGTTCACCGTGTTCGCCCTCTGCTGTGCGCACATGCCCAGTACGAATGGCCAGAGTATCAAGCCCAGCATCAGCCAGCGGGTTGTCATTATTATTGTTATCTTCAATCATTTATTCGGCACCCACATCGGGATTATGCAGACCGATTACTTCGCCATTACCTGAGTCTGCTGATTTTCCATTTTTTAGTTTAGCGTTATCACTTCGAGCTGTATCTAATTTATCCAGGTAAGTCTGGTCCACATCACCTGTCACATAGTTACCATCAAATACTGCGCAATCGAAGTATTCTATCTCTGAGTTACCCTCTTTGGCGCTGTCTACCAAGTCTTGTAAGTCCTGATAAATAAGGCAATCTGCACCAATAAGTTCAGCAACTTCTTCAGCAGTTCGATCGTGAGCAATCAGCTCTGTTGCCGATGGCATGTCAATACCGTATACGTTAGGGAAACGTACAGGGGGCGCTGCAGATGCCATATAAACTTTTTTGGCGCCGGCATCACGGGCCATCTGGATGATTTCTTTTGAGGTCGTGCCACGAACTATCGAGTCATCAACCAACAGTACACTCTTACCCAGGAACTCCAGTTTAACGGGGTTCAGTTTCTGCCGAACGGATTTCTTTCGCTCCTTCTGCCCCGGCATAATGAAGGTACGACCGATATACCGGTTTTTCATGAAACCTTCACGAAACTTGATACCCAGCTGCTCCGCGATAGCCTGTGCAGACACCCGACTGGTATCCGGTATTGGAATAACCACATCAATATCAAGATCGGGATATAAGCGGGTTATTTTTTCAGCCAGCTTTTCGCCCATCCGTAAACGACATTTATAAACAGATATGTCGTCGATAATAGAATCTGGACGAGCAAAATAAACATGCTCAAAGATGCAGGGCATCAATTTGGGGTTTTCGGCGCATTGCTGCAAATGCAACTCACCATGTTCATCCACATACAAGGCTTCCCCTGGCGCTAAATCTCTTACCAGTTCAAAACCAAGCACATCAAATGCCACGCTCTCTGAGGCGACAATATATTCCATGCCCTCTTCGGTTTCGCGTTGGCCATATACCAACGGGCGAATACCCAGGGGATCACGAAATGCCACCATCCCGTAGTTGGCAATCATACCCACGACGCCGTAGGCACCTCGACAGCGGAGGTGAACCCGACGCACAGATTCGAAAATATCGCTGGGGGTAGGTCTCAATTTTCCTTGAAGATGCAATTCATGGGCGAACACATTGAGTAGGGCTTCGGAATCAGAATCCGTGTTGATATGACGCAGATCTGATTTAAACAAATGCTCCATCAGTTCATCGGCATTGGTCAAGTTGCCGTTATGGGCCATGCAAATGCCGTAGGGAGAGTTTACATAGAAGGGTTGCGCCATGGCTGGCCCCGAGCTTCCAGCCGTGGGATAACGCACGTGCCCAATGCCCATATTGCCAACCAGCTCTGCCATATGCCGTGAATGAAAAACACTTTTCACCAGGCCGACACCTTTCCGCTGATTGAGGCGCCCTCCTTCACAGGTCATGATACCTGCGGCATCCTGGCCACGATGTTGAAGCATGGTCAACGCATCATAAAGATGCAATTTAACATCGCTTTTACCGACAATTCCGACTACACCACACATGGACCTGACAACCTCTTTAAACGGCTATTTCGTTCTGTCTTACTACAATTAAACACCCGCTAGCTAAAGCAGATTTTTCAAAAAATTCAATACTGCTGCACCCGTTTCCGTGGCCCAGTCTTCGTATTGTAAAAAATAGGGAACCAACATCGATTCTTGCCACCATAGGTCTTGATCTACCGGCAGTATACTCGGCAGGATGATCACAATGACCATCAAAATAATGAGACCTCGGGCCAATCCAAACAACAACCCCAGCAGGCGATCCGTACCTGAGAGTCCAGTGGCCTCAACCAATTTACCCAGCAAATAATTTAAAATGCCGCCGACAATTAATACTGCCACAAAAAGCAGAATCCATGCTGTCAGCATGCGTAATGATGGTGTACTAATCCAGTCGACCAGCCAGACAGCAAGTTGGTCATGAAAGATCGATGCAATAACTGCAGCAGCCACCCAAATCAGTAAAGATACAACTTCTTTAACAAAGCCACGTACCACACTGATGAGTGCAGATATCACCAGTACAGCAATAATTGCCCAGTCAGCCCAAGTCATAAATATAGC
>JBALVP010000054.1:0-3627 GCA_036961395.1 Porticoccus sp. | reverse complement strand
TTGGCTGCCTTGAATAGTGGCGCAAAGTGTAACAGAGAGCTTTTCACAGGTCAGGGTTCAAAACGGACCAAAATAGCATCAACACCATATTTTTTATCAATGGCCGTTTTTTCCTTTACCAGCTTTTTCTTCAAAATATCTGGCCCCACAAAAACGCGACTTAATGTACTTGTGCCTTCTTTCTTTTCTCGGACAAAGGCCTTATACCCATCTCCCAGTAAGTTTTTTAATAGAGTTTGCGCCGTATCGTCATCCCGAAAACTACCCACCTGTAGCATCCAGGCAACAGGGATTCCTTCAGTGGAAAGCGCAGGTGTCTCATCCTCGAAAGAACTGCCTTGCTCGGAAGAATTCACTCCAAACTGGAACATCTCTTCATCCAACTTGGCTGGAACAATATTTTCAGGTCTTATGGGCTCTGGCACAGTGACCGGTTTTATCTCTGGCCTTGGAGGAATTTTAGACTGGGTATCGACTTCTCGACCGCCAGAAAAATCAAACGTCAAAGGAATGATGATTACCGCTAGAGCGATCAAGACTAACGCACCGACTACACGTTGCTTCAAATTTTCACCCACCACCTACACTCCCTTCTTGCACATGATTAAGCCACTTTAATACCGGGCCAACTGTAAAGAATGAACCAAAAACTATGACAGAATCACCAACATTAGCATTAGCTAGTGCAGCCTCAAGTGCCGCAACGGGTGATTTGTTTTCGACAACATTGAACGCCTTCGACTCACTCACATTGTACAACAGCGCTGACAACTTTCGTGCTTCAGTGGCCCTGGGTTGATCGGGAATATCGCAAAAAAACCAGTCTTTGACCAAAGGTAACAGTGGCAGAAGCATGCCGGGAATATCTTTGTCGGCCATAATTCCGCACACAGCGATAATTTTTTGATCCACCGACGACAATTTTTGTGTACGTAACCTTTGTGTAAGCAGTCTTTGCGATAATAGTTCTGTGGCCTGTGGGTTATGGGCCACATCCAAAACCAATGTAACGCCCTTTATATCAACCCGCTGAAAACGACCCGGTAAGTTAACCGTCTGGAGCCCCTGCTCTATTGTGGCGTCCGTTAGACTAGGGTCAATTAATTTCACGGCCTGTACTGCACAAGCCACGCTATTTTGAGGCAAGCTGGAGTTGCCAGCTTCACTAACTTCAGTTAAGGAAAAATCACGCTCATTTAACAATAGTTGAGCGCCAATCTCATCCGCAGCCACCAATAGGCCTGGTACAGGAATAACATCACCATAGATCAGTGGTCTACCGGGTCGTGCAATGGCTGCTTTTTCAGCAGCAATTTTGTTGAGATCATCACCGAGCCAGTCCTGATGATCCAGCGCCAGGCTTGTTACAATCGCAATGTCAGCATCGATCAGATTGACGGCATCAAGTCGCCCGCCAAGCCCCACTTCCAGCACAACAACATCCAGATCCGCCTGTGACATAATCAGGAGTGCAGCCAGCGTTCCAAATTCAAAATACGTTAAGCTAGTATCGCCACGAACTGCCTCTATACGGTCAAATGCGGCACAAATGGTTCGATCACTCACAGATTGTCCGTTTAAACAGATGCGTTCGTTGTAATCGATAAAATGGGGTGAGGTGTAGGAACCAATACGATAACCTGCTGCCAACAAAATACCCTCAAGAACAGCAACACAAGAGCCCTTTCCATTGGTACCTGCGACGGTGATGATCTTTTTTTCAGGCATCGAATGACTAAGGCCGAGTTGCTCCGCAACCCGGCCTATACGATCAAGTCCAAATTCTATTTCTGTAGGGTGTCTAGCCTCTAGTAGGCTTAGCCATTCACTCAGCGAATGCTGGGTCATCAGTGGCATCTGGTCCAATTATAACCTCTGGTTCTGGAGTGCTATCTGGTTCTGATTGGTTAGTAAACTTGGACAATAGAGAAGCCAGCGTATCGCGCATCTCGTGACGAGGAATGATCATATCGATAGCCCCATGTTCTAGCAGAAATTCTGCCCGCTGAAAGCCCTTCGGTAATTTTTGACGAATTGTCTGCTCAATGATATTTGGTCCGGCAAACCCTGCCCTAGCACCGGGTTCAGCAGTATTAATATCTCCAAGCAAGGCAAGACTGGCAGAAACCCCACCGTAAACAGGGTCAGTCATCACTGAAATATAGGGCGTTCCCTGAGCCTTCAGTTTTTCAATGACGGCACTGGTTTTGGCCATCTGCATAAGAGAAATCAATGCCTCCTGCATACGGGCACCACCGGTGGAAGAAAAACAGATCAACGGAATATTCTCTTTCAATGCCAAGTGAGCTGCACGAGTAAAACGCTCACCAACCACATAACCCATGGAGCCACCATGGAAGGCAAATTCAAAGGAAACTGCCACCACGGGCATCCCCTTCAATGCCCCCTTCATGGCAATCAATGCTTCATCTTCACCCGTTGCTTTCTGAGCGGTAGCCAATCGCTCCTTATATTTTCTGACATCCTTAAATTTCAACCGATCAATTGGCTGAACATCTGTAGCCAACTCTTCACGACCTTCAGGATCAAGGAAAATATTTAATCGACGCCGCGCACCCACACGCAGGTGATGATCACATTTGGGGCAAACATCCAGATTTTTTTCTAGCTCTGGGCGATATAACGGCGCACTACACTTGGGGCACTTTGTCCATACCCCCTCCGGAACACTTTGTGTACGATCTTTTTTCTGGGTCGCTGGTCCCTTGGGACGAATTTTTTCCAGCCAGCTCATAGTTTTTTCCGTTCGCTCAACTTTTTGTTAACTACAGTTCGGTTAACTACCGCATTCACCATTCTATACTTACTTTTCATGCTTACTTTTTAAGTATTGATCTAATACTTCTATTTATCTAATGCTCCACGGATTTCAGCAATAATAACCGAAACAGCGTTGGCATAGGCAGCAGGGTTAGTCTCTCCCTGCTCCGCTAGTGCGGCTATCTGATTAACCAACACACTACCGACGACAACACCATCGGATAAATCTGCAACCGCTCGGGCTGAGGCCCCATCCTTAATACCAAATCCTACACAGACTGGCAGGTCAGTCAATGAACGAATACTGGTGACATTTTCATTCACTGAATTCACATCCAGATTACCTGCACCGGTAACACCTTTGAGTGACACATAGTAAATGAAACCGCCCGCCATATCGGTGACTTTTTTCTGCCGGGATGGGCTACTTGTTGGCGCCAATAAGAAGATATTCTCCATGTTAGCTTGCTTTAAATGTTCACTAAACTCTTCAGCTTCTTCCGGTGGTAAATCAACCGTTAGCACCGCATCAACACCTGCCTCAACAGCCTGTTCAATAAAACTATCATAGCCCATTCTCTCAATGGGATTGGTATAGCCCATCAACAACACGGGGGTATCGCTGTCCGTCTCACGAAACTGTTTTACCTTAGCCAGAGCATCACGAAGGCTGCTACCGTTTTCCAAGGCACGTTCGTGGGCTTTTTGAATAACGGGTCCTTCAGCATTTGGGTCAGAAAATGGGATTCCAAGCTCAATAATATCGGTGCCGCTCTCCACCAGCGCATGCATAACAGGCAGTGTTACATCTTTGGCTGGATCACCCATGACCACGTAAGAAATCAG
>JBALVP010000053.1:0-9992 GCA_036961395.1 Porticoccus sp. | reverse complement strand
ATTTCCTGCGGGGACAATAGCACGCTTAAATCCGTGCTTGGCGGCCTCTCTCAACCGCTCCTGACCATTGGGAACCGGTCGAATTTCACCAGAGAGCCCCACCTCGCCAAAGACAACCAGGTCTCGGGGTAATGGATGACCACGAAGGCTGGAGACAACCGAAAGAACCAGTGCTAAATCAGCACTGGTTTCTAATACTTTGACGCCCCCAACCACATTCACAAAGACATCCTGATCGCCCACCATGATGCCTCCATGACGGTGTAGTACCGCCAAAAGCATTGCCAGACGATTATGCTCCAACCCGACCGTAACACGACGGGGGTTGCCCAAATGACTGTCATCCACCAGTGCCTGAAGCTCTACCAATAATGGCCGGGTACCCTCCCAAACCACCATCACCACACTGCCCGAGGCCACTTCATCACCACGCTGCAAGAAAATGGCTGAAGGGTTAGAGACCTCTCGCAGCCCCTTGTCAGTCATAGCAAACACGCCCAGCTCATTGATAGCACCAAAGCGATTCTTATTACTACGCAGGGTACGAAAGTGGCTGTCGTTGGAGCCTTCCAACATGAGTGAGCAATCAATCATATGCTCCAAAACTTTCGGCCCCGCAAGACTACCGTCCTTGGTCACATGACCCACCAACAACAACACCGTATTTGTCTGCTTGGCATAGCGAATCAGCATAGCCGCACTCTCGCGAACTTGGGACACACTGCCGGGGGCTGATGTCACATCATCCAGATGCATTACCTGAATGGAATCCACCACCAGAATTTTCGGCTGCAACTGCTCGGCTGTCGCACAGACAGCTTCTACCGATGTTTCTGCCATGATTTGTAGTTTTTCAGTGGGCAACCCAAGGCGGCTAGCGCGCATAGCAACCTGCTGCGGTGACTCCTCACCGGTGACATAGAGTGCCTTATGGTTTTCAGCCAGCCCACAGAGTGTTTGCAGCAATAGCGTACTTTTTCCTGCGCCGGGCTCCCCACCCACTAAAACACAGGAGCCAGGAACCAGTCCTCCGCCCAGCACCAGATCCAACTCTGCAGTACCCGTACCTATCCTAGGGATTTCATCAAGGGCGATCTCTGCCAAAGTGCTCACCGCGCCATCAGCGGCGCCAGCAAATCCGGCATTACGACGGCGACTAGAGGCACCTGTCGTTCCCATACGCAATTCAGTCAGCGTATTCCAGGCATTGCACTCGCTGCACTGCCCCTGCCACTTGCTGTAGTCTGCACCGCAATCATTACAAACGTAGGCAGTTGCCTTCTTTTTTACCACTGATGATCTCCTAAAAATGACCGCCAGTTTAACATGCCTTCCTCTTTCAAAAGAAACGACACGTAGGGCTGACAACAGGAATGCTTGCAAACATATAATCAGTGTTACAGAGATATTTTTACAACTGAGAAGAACTGATAATTAACCAAAGACTCAGTGAAACTGAACCGTCGCCCTAACGAAAGTACGTGTCTCAAAAACATTACGCTGGTTAAATTCTTTATAGTCACTACCGAGGTTTTGACCAATCAACTCCAATTTGAGATCAGCCCCATTGAAACTGAAGGTTCGGGCAACCCGCATATCAAGACGGTCATAAGATTCGGTATCACCACCCCAGAGAGTCCAGGCCATCTCATCCAGATAGTAGTAACCAGCACTTACTTGCCAGTTCTGGCTGAAGTCGTGGGACACTAACACACTACCCGTGTGCTTGGGTGTCGCATCGTTTTCATGAAAACACCGAAAGGCAAATGTTTGACAGTGCTGATCGACTTCTGAAAAAGCATAAGACAGCCATAACCGAGTACCCTTGTTCAATTGCCACTTGATACCGGTTTCAACACCGGTGATATCCGTAGACCCACCATTGACATCAAGAATTGTCCCCGGATTAAAAATGGTAGCCACCTCGGGGTAAAAGGGGTCTAAAACAAACTCGATCTCATCCTCAAATTCTTCTCTATAGACTTTTATATCGGTTGACACCCTCCCATCTAACCAATGACCGATATAGCCTATTTCATAACTACGCAGGCGTTCTGGATCAAGTTTTTCAGGGGAAAGCTGAACCTGCTCTAGCACTGACCCGTCGTTAAAACGAAGCGCCACATCATGCAACTGTTCTGCCACAAAAGGTTGCCGCCAACTCTCTGATACAGCAAACCTCAGGACATGCCCTTCCGCCAGGGTGACATTCACACCTATGCGAGGGGAAAATTCACCCTTGTTTACATCATTGTCTTCATAGGTAACACCCGCATTCAACAGCACTCGATCTGACAACCGATATTCCAGATTACCGTATACGCGGTAGGTCTCCATGGTTTCCCATCCGGTTTTTCCCATGGTGGAAATCCCCTTGGTCTTATCCTGACGATAGCCCAACCCCCACACAGCACGATGCTGCTCGCCAAGAAGCATCAACTGTTGAAATTCAAGGTCTAATCGGTTCGTCGTGTAATCAAAGGTATTACCAGTAAGCTGTTGATCCTGCTGACCTATTACCAAGGGAGTTTGGGCCGGGGATATCCCCAAAAGGTCTGACAGTAGGCCCACGTCAAACTCATCATCCTCCTCGCTAGAACTCATACCAAGCTGAAGATACCACTCATTCCCCGGAGAAGCGGATTGGGTCAACCTGAGGTTCCCATACTGCTCAGTAGCATCTTTATCCGACACCGGATCAATCGCCAGCCCTGAACCACCACGGCCCCAAGGGCCCTCTGCATAACCCAGTTGAAAATCTAGAACCGTCCCGGTAGACATCTGATAATGGCCTTGAAATCGCCCTGAACGGACCGTCGCCTCATCATTTACTCCACTAAAACCGTGAGTATGAAAGTAGTTAGCCGATGCTCGATAATCAAATTTTTCCCCAACGTGGGAATATTGTGCGGAAGTCATGCCCAAGTCCCGGCTACCTGTCGCTGCACTCATGCGCCAGCCGGGATTGTCATAAGGGCCGCGAGTAATAATGTTAATGGCCCCGATAAAAGCATTGGAGCCAAATGAAACACTGGCCGGCCCTCGAACCACTTCAATTCGAGCGATATCATCAACCACGATACCCAGTCTATCCCAGTCCACAATGCCAAATAGAGAACCTACGGCTACGCGACCATCAATCAACACCTGCATTCTTCGAGATAGGCCATCAGACTGGCCATGATAGGTCACCGCGGTATGGTGGTCCCTCCAGCTCAATCCAACCTGAAAACCTGGCACCAACCGCAACAGGTCGGGTATTTCTATAAATCCCGAGGCTTCGATCATCTGGCGATCAATAACGGTAATCGCTACAGGTGTATCAGTAACAGGCTGTGGTAGACGGGTAGCGGCCACGACCATGGGGATGTCAGTCAGTAAGTCTTCTTCTGTCATACTGTCTTTCGCCAGCACAATGTCAGGACACGCACTCAGCCCGCTCAGTATGCTGAGAGCCCAGAATAACGGTCTTGATGATCTATCCCAAAATGCGTGTCGATTCCCTTGCGACATGTACCTACCATTTTTTAATTATCATTGTTCCGGGCATACTATCGATCAGTAGCTGCAATGGAAAACAACATCTTGCACTATCGCTTTCCTCAAACTTAGCTATCAATTTCTGATAAAGTTGTCGAATGTCCCTGATTCCTGAAAAACCCTTAGCTATATCCCCCTCACTGGCCGCGACCATCGGCCTTGAAGAGGCGGTGCTCCTCCAGGCGCTCAATGAATTGGTGTGTCATGGTGAACCAGAAACCAGCAAGGGCTTTCAGTGGCTTAACACCAACTGGCAGCAACTACAAAAAATCACACCATTCTGGAGCCCAAAGGAAATCCAACGTATTTCGGTCAGCCTACGCGACAAAGGTATTTTACTGATTGCCTCTGCCCCATTTACTGAGCGTGAAGAGCTTCGCTTCGCCTTTAACGAGCAAGCAATATCAAGAGATATTCCGGTGCCACCGACTCATCAAAAACAAGGGGCAAAAACCCTCACACCTGGCTGGCAACCCGAAGCAGAGATAGTACGCCAACTCGACCAATACAATATTCCCACTGAATTTATCACAAACCAGCTACCTGAATTTATCACTTACTGGACAGACCGTAACGAACCACAATTTAGCTGGGGCTCTAAATTTATCAAGCATGTGCTCCGCCTCTGGCGTGCCCAGCAAACTGAAACAGCTAAGCGTGGCCAGCAGGCATCAATGCACAATGAGTGGGCTCCCTCACGGGATGCCCTGGAAATTCTTACTCGTCAAGCTGATATCAACAGCAATTTTGTTGAAGACGCTATTCCTGAATTCATTCTTTACTGGATGGAACGAGGCGATGCCTCCAATACCTGGAACAGCCGTTTTATCATGCATGTGAAGCGGCAATGGGCACGATTTACTGCCACCATGGAGAATGACTCTGAACCACGCACGCTGCCAGCTGACTGGCAACCCAGCGAAGAGCTCTATGAAGTATTAACACTGGCAAATATCTCGCGCACTTTTGCCGAACGATTAGTGCCGGAGTTTATACTTTACTGGCGAGACAGCGGCCAAATATACAGCTCTTGGAATACCAAATTTCTGCAACAGGTGAAGCGGGAATGGTCTCGTCAGCAATCCGCCTCTTCTCAGGTAACAACCAATGAACAACAGCAACGACCTCATCGATCAAACAGTACAAGAAGTAGCAGCCTCATCGACGAGCTCAGCGACCGTAGCTGGGCCAGCACCTGAACACTCTGCTCACCTGATTGATGCCATCAATCAGGTATTCGCACTGTTTCGGCTGAACTACCACAATCAGTTTTATAGCGCATTCTCTGACACGAACCTGCTGAGTCAAGCCAAACGACTCTGGCTGGAAACGCTGTCATACTTTACGGAAGAGCAAATCTTGCTCGGTGCCAAGCGGGTTATCGAGACATCGGACTACCTGCCCACCCTCAACCGCATGCTACAGTGCTGTGAGGACTCAGCCGGCAGTGAGGGACTTCCCAGCCCGAAAGATGCCTATCAGGAAGCCTGCAATGCGCCTTCACCCAAAATAGCCTTCAACTGGTCTCACCTCGCGGTTTACTATGCAGGCTTGGAAACGGGCTGGTATCGACTATCCCATGAATCTGAATCAAGTAGCTACCCGGCCTTTCAGGAAAGTTATCGTCGCCTTTGCCGCGACATAGCTCAGGGGCGACAACTTACCCCTCTTGCTGAATCTCGATTAAAAGAAGAAGAAAAACCCGCGCTCAACAATGAGGAGTCTCGAGCACGGTTAAAAGAACTAAAAAACCAATTAAAACTCGACTAAAGAATGCAGCCCTATGGCTGCATTCTTATAGGCTCTAAAAGAAGCCCTCTTGGATAATGGTAAACCCGCTCAACTGCCTAGGTTATTCCCAAAAATTCCACCATTTACGACTAT
The DNA here is from genome assembly GCA_036961395.1 of Porticoccus sp. GTDB lineage: Bacteria > Pseudomonadota > Gammaproteobacteria > Pseudomonadales > Porticoccaceae > Porticoccus. The sequence goes on along the minus strand of JBALVP010000053.1, from coordinate 4,568 downwards.
GCTCTTCGCGAGAGGCTTGGCCCTGTTCAGAACCTTTACCCAGCTCCTTGCGCTCCTGATCCGCTTTTTTACCTGGGTGCTTACCCTGATCCGAAGACCTGCCATCAGATTTATCGTCCGATCTGTCATCTGACCTGTCATCTCGCGACTTATCTTTTGTTTTTTTCTTATCCGACTTGGATTTATCATCGGACTTGTCATCGGAGCTATCGTCAGACTTGTCACCCCGATCATGCTTTCGCATCTCTTGTTTTTCAGACTTATGCTCTTTCTTAGCCTCCTTATCACCCGCGTCGTCTGGTTTTTTCGCCAACGCCAACTGAGCAGATCCAACGCCTAGCGCTAGAGATGTAAGAACTATCAGAAGCTTTTTCATCATAGTGTCTCCATATCGTTATCTATAAACGTATAAACAAGATTTATTTTTTAATTTGACGATAGATAATCAGCAACAATAAAGCACCCACTGTTGCCGTAACAATACTACCAAGACTAAAACCACCGGTAGCACCCAACCCGAAGAAGGAACCGGCCCACCCACCAACAAAAGCACCGGCAATACCCAGCAGTACAGTGACAACAAAACCACCGCCATCTTTGCCAGGCATCACTATCTTGGCCAGAATTCCGGCAATCAGCCCCAATACAATCCAAGAAATAATACCCATCACTTTTCTCCTTTATCGATGATAAAAAAAACCCCAGCAATGTGGGGTTTTCGTCCTTTAGTTGTTACTGGCACCCTGATGCATATGCACATCGCTTTGAGGGAACGGGATGGAAATACCTTCTTCATCAAATCGCTTCTTCACCGCTTCGGTCAAGCCAAAGTAGGCACCCCAGTAATCCGCCTTGTTCACCCAGGGGCGAACAACAAAATTGACGCTGCTATCAGCCAGCTCTACTACGGCTATTGTTGGTGCGGGATCCTTGAGAACGCGCTCATCTGCAGCAACAATCTCTTCAAGCACTTTTTTAGCCTTATCAATATCATCCCCGTAACCAATACCCATAACCAAATCCACTCGGCGAGTGTCGTTGGTCGAGTAATTAGTGATCGTGCCACCCATAGTCTGGCCATTGGGAATAATCACTCGCTTGTTGTCACCAGTATTAAGCTCAGTGGTAAATATCAGGACACTGGTCACCGTTCCAGCCACACCGGCCACTTCAACAAAGTCTCCGACCCTATAGGGCTTAAAGATAAGAATCAGCACACCCGCAGCAAAGTTAGCCAGTGATCCCTGTAGCGCCAAACCAACAGCAAGACCTGCGGCACCGATAACGGCTACAAAAGATGCGGTATGAATACCCAATTGACCCAACGCCGCAATCACAACAAAGGCAAGTAATGCGTAGTACACCAGCGCAGCAACAAAATGCTGGATGGCTACATCCATGTTTTTTTTCTTCATTGATGCGGCCACAAAGTTACGAACCCATTGAGCGACCATCTTACCGACAACAAAAATAACGACGGCTATCAGTACTTTGAACCCAAAAAATAGTATGAAATTTCCAGCAGTTTCCATCATATCTTCCATAAATTTTCTCCTTAAAAAAATGCTACTAATCCACATCAAGCCTCACTAACAAAGACTCACTCAAATCATTATTGCAGCGCTGCACAATACTCTGGGGGCGTCACCGTGCAGGCAGATCAACACAGCATTCGTATCGGGGGTTTTCAACACCGTCACAAATGACCGGCAATAGGTTTTCTGATTCTGGACAGTAAAGCTGCCGGATGAGCTCGCCCATCCGGCAGGAACCTAGAATAAACTTATTTCAAAGTTACCCAGAGGGCATGAATAATACCGGGCACCCAGAAAAACAGACACAACACAATATTGATGACTAAGTCTTTACCAGCACCCACTTTCAAAAATACAGCCAATGGTGGAAGCAACAGAGAAGCAATAATTAACAGAATTTTATTATCCATCCAGGAATCCTCTTTAGGGGGGGGCTTCTTATTATAGGCATCAAGCCCGTTTTGAGCGTCTAATATAGTAAAAACTGGTTACAGCGTACAGTTTTGTTCTCTAAAAACACTTTCTGTATGCTGCCCCCTACTCTACATCAGCACCAATAATTTCCGCACGATCTACTTTCTGGAAGCCCCTGGGCAACTTGTTACCCCGACGACCACGCTCTCCCCGATAGTGCTCAAGATCTGATAATTTTAAACTGAGGTAGCGTTTGCCCGAATGCACCAATAGCTGCTGTCCTGGAGCAATCACTGATACGGCCACCATAAATTCATCTCTGGACTGTAATCTGGAAGAAGGAATATTAATCAACTTATTTCCCTTGCCCTTTGCCAGCTGAGGCAGGTCAGTCAATGGAAATACCAGCATGCGCCCCTCATTACTCACTGATACCACCAAACTGACGTCAATATCAGAAACTGGAATAGGGGGAAGAACACGCCCTCCCTTGGGAATTGAAATCGATGTTTTTCCCGATCGGTTCTTGGTGTGCAAATCGGATAACTTTGCCACAAAACCATAACCTGCATCAGTCGCCATCAGTAATGACTGGGTATCATCACCCATCATCACGCCATTAAAGGTTGCACCCGAAGGGGCATTAAGGCGCCCCGTGACCGGCTCACCCTGCCCTCTTGCCGATGAGAGAGTATGCGCAGCCAGGGAATAAGTACGACCGGTGGAGTCCAGCAAAATAACGTTTTGGTTACTCTTCCCCTTCGCCGCACAAAGGAAGTGATCGCCAGACTTATAATTAAGTGATGTCGGATCTATGTCATGGCCTTTCGCTGAGCGAATCCAGCCTTTTTCTGACAACACTACCGTCACTGATTCAGAGGTTAAAAGGTCTGTATCGCTAAAGGCTTTCACCTCCCCTCTTTCCCTGAGCGGCGACATTCGATCATCGCCAAACTCCTCTGCGACCGCCAACAACTCATTGCGCACTAGTGTTTTCAATCGTTTGTCTGAGCCGAGTATTTTCTCCAGCTTTTCCTTTTCCTGAGCCAGCTCATCCTGCTCAGCCCGAATTTTCACTTCTTCAAGCCGTGCCAATTGCCGCAACTTGGTGTCTAGAATGTATTCTGCCTGCTGATCGCTAAGCTTGAATCGCTGAATCAGCACTGGTTTTGGCTCATCCTCACTGCGAACAATCTGAATCACTTCATCGATATTGAGAAAGGCTATCAACAAGCCTTCCAAGAGGTGCAGCCGTTTATCAACCCGGTCAAGGCGGTACTGCAAACGACGGCGCACTGTCGCCAGACGAAACCCAAGCCATTCGGTGAGAATTTTGTTGAGTGGTTTTACCTCAGGACTACCATCAATACCGATCATATTGAGATTAATACGGTAGCTCTTTTCTAGGTCGGTGGTGACATACAAGTGATTCATCAAGCCGTCAGCGTCGACCCGATTAGAGCGAGGAATTATCACCAGCCTGGTAGGGTTTTCGTGATCAGACTCATCACGCAAGTCCGCCACCATCGGCAACTTCTTGGCATTCATTTGTGCGGCTATCTGCTCAAGCACTTTGGCTCCAGAAGCTTGGTGGGGCAGTGCAGTCACAACAATATCACCGTTCTCTTTCTGCCATACAGCCCGCATCTTCAGGCTTCCGCGACCCGTCTCATAGGTTTTGATGATGTCTTCACGGGGCGTAATAATTTCAGCCTCAGTGGGGTAATCCGGCCCCTGGATATGCTCACATAATTCCCTGAGTGTCGTTTTTGGTGCTTCCAGCAAACGAATGCACGCGCTCACCACCTCTCTCAAGTTATGCGGAGGGATATCTGTAGCCATACCCACTGCAATCCCGGTGATACCATTAAGTAACACATGGGGAGCTCGGGCTGGCAAAATTTCTGGCTCATTGAGCGTGCCATCAAAATTAGGCTTCCAGTCGGCGGTTCCCTGACCTAACTCTGAAAGTAGAACATCGGAAAATCTGGACAGCTTCGATTCGGTATAACGCATGGCAGCAAAGGATTTAGGATCATCCGGAGCCCCCCAGTTTCCCTGACCATCGACCAGTGGATAACGATAGGAAAATGGCTGCGCCATCAACACCATCGCCTCATAGGCAGCACTATCACCATGGGGGTGAAATTTACCAATCACATCACCCACGGTTCGAGCAGACTTTTTGTATTTTGCTGTGGACTTAAGCCCAAGCTCACTCATGGCGTAAATAATCCGCCGTTGCACAGGCTTTAGGCCATCACCAATGTTTGGCAATGCTCGGTCAAGAATCACATACATGGAATAATCCAGGTAAGCTTTTTCGGCATAGCTGCGCAGCGGTGTCTGCTCAACAGCATCGTTGGATATTGTTATTTCTGTCATTTCGGGAACCGTCAGTCCTTCATGTCTTTAAATGGGTTAGATGGCAATATCCATCTGCGGAAGTTCTTTATTATTTTCGTCAAAGGCACCATCACATAGAACCACCTGACCGCCCTGAACACCCATACTGATCAAGTGCCCCTTAACGACCTCACCACGCTGGTTTGCCAATGCTTTAAGAGATGCAACTTGCTCGGGATCGATCACAATGACGGGCTCTTTTACTGCATTTGG
>JBALVP010000052.1:4105-10118 GCA_036961395.1 Porticoccus sp. | reverse complement strand
TGCTCGGAGTGGTGGAAAGTCTATACCCCAGAGTTTACCTGTTTCAGGGTTGGTGGAACTAGGGCCGGTACTGCCATGACAGCCACCAAGATTATTGGGGCAAACAATAAAAAATTGGTTGGTATCGAAGGGCTTGCCCGGTCCGATATGGTTTTCCCACCAGCCTGGTTTTTTGTCATCAACATCGTGATAGCCAGCTGCATGATGGTGGCCACTCAGTGCGTGGCAAATCAAAATCGCATTATTTTTCTCACTATTGAGTTCACCGTAGGTTTCAACCATCAGTTGATAATTGTGCAGGGTGCGCCCACAGGCTAGCACCAGTGGTTCGTCAAAATGTACGACCTCTGGTGCAACTAAACCTACAGAGTTTTCTGGGAAAGTGTCTGGCATCTGTAGTTGTCTTTCTCCATAAAATGATCGGTTAGCACTACGAGTTTTAACTAGAGGTTTGTGGGAGTCTAAAGAGGGCGTTTCTTCAGTGCAAGAAAGTTACAGCCTGGGCCTCACAAAGTGTTTAGTTAACACATTGAATCAGAGGTTCTCCAGGTCATAATCAATAATCACAGGTGAGTGGCTGGAAAAAAATTTCGCTTTGTAGATAGCGGCATATTCAATACGCTTAATGAGCCCCTGTGATACAACCTGTAGATCGGTTCGCCAGCCGCAGCCTACATCTTGCTCACCGGAAGGCCAGTTGTTGAATTCATCGGCATCTGTGTTGTAGAGACGGAATGCGTCAGCGTAGCCCGTGTTCTGATAGAGTTGGTCGAGACATTGCTGTTCGTTAGGGAGAAAGCCTGAAGTGCCCTGTGAGTGATCTGGGTCGCTCACATCTATATCGCGATGTGCAATATTCCAGTTACCACAGATGACATATTCCCGGCGCTTGTGGCTGATTTTGTTTAGGTGGCTCAACAGGTCACGAAAAAAGTGGTCTTTTATCTCTTGTTCCGAGGCACTGCTGGTCATGGTTGTGCTATCAGCGGTGACATTAGGCGCAAGCAGTGAGCAGACGCTCACATGCTCAAAATCTGCCTGTAGATAGCGGCCATTCATGTCTTCAGCATTAGATGCACCAAAGCCGTACATAATCGCTTTGGGGATTTCCCGGCTGTAAATGGCAACCCCATTGCACTCCTGAGTGGGTGAATCAAAAAAATAGCTGAAATACCCTTCTAGTTCAAATTCTGGATTTGAGGTTAGCTCTGATGATTGGGCGCGTAAGTCCTGAAGGCAGATGATATTAGCCTCTTGAGAAGCAAGCCACTGGAAAAGACCACAGCGGGAAGCTTGGTGAATGCCATCTACAGCAAGACTAATAATTCTCATACACGGTCAGCCTGAGTGGAAAGTCGCTCCACGATTTAGGAGTGTGTATCATACCTGAGAGTTCGGGTTTCAAGAACTGGCACCGTAGAAGGTGTCAGTCTGTGGCTAGGTGAGTTTGCCTCAGAAAGCGAGTCAATTAGTTTCAACCTTATCTGCGATTGAAGTTTCTGTGATGGAATTTATGAATAAATACAAACGTGTAGGTGGTATTGCCCTGATGGTACTGGGGACGGCGACTATGGTAGCAGAGGCTGGTAGCCTCTATCGTTATCGCAATAAGGAGGGCAATCTGGTTGTCGACTATACCTTGCCCCCAGAATATGTGGCCGGGGGTTACGAGGTTATTAGTAAAACAGGTCGGGTAGAACAGGTGGTGCCACCCCAGAGAAATCCTGAAACATCTGAGGCAGAGTCCACAGAGAGTTCTGGAGATGCGTCAGAACAACAGGAAGAAGATGAGATGCTGCTGCGCAGTTACAGCGAGGTAAGTGGGATTGAGGCGGCAAAAGACAGACGAGTGTCAAAATTAGATAGGGAAGTTGAAATTACCCAGTCAAATCTGTTGAGAAATCGAGACATGCAGCAAGCTGCCAAAGTTAAGGCGGCCAACTATCAGCTCAGTGGCAAGCCGGTGCCGAAATCGCTGTTAAAACACATGGATGATTTAGTGATTCAGGAGAGAGATGCCGAGCAAGTGTTGGAACTTCGGCAGCAGGAGAGTGAATCAGTCAGTCAACGTTATGAGCATTACCGGTTGCGCTTTATGGTATTAAAGGGGATTGAGCCTCTCGAAAAAACCCTGACATCGCCACAGACCACTGCTCCTGCCACTGTTCCGTCGGGCGACGACTAAAGCCGCTGCGAACAAACTGACTGATACGCCCTTCCGCTAGTGCCAGAAGCATGTTGGCTGCCGAAGTTACTGTCATTGTCGGTCGGAGGTTTTCGGTCACTTCTGCCTCACGCAAAATTTGCTTGAGTTGGGTTTCCAGGCGGTCAAATAATTGCTGAATCCGACGATGAAGCCTGTCGGTTTCACCGGTGAGGGCATCGCCGGTTAACAGGCGAGTAATTCCAGGATTTCGCTCTGTAAAGGTTAGTAGCAGGGTGAGGATTCGATAGCAGCGACTTATGGCATCGGGTTCTTCGGAGATAATCATGCGAACCCTACTAAATAGGGTTTCTTCAATAAAGTCGATTAGCCCTTCGTACATTTTGGTTTTGCTGGGGAAATGCCGGTAGAGAGCGGCTTCTGAGACACCTACTTCAGCGGCCAGTGCTGCAGTGGTAATACGACCACCAGGCGTAGCTTCCAGCATACGAGCAAGGGCTTGTAGGATTTGTTGTTTTCTGGAGCCATTTCCCGTTGCCATGATCAATCACTCATCTGTGGTTGTATTGGTGATCAGTGTGCCTACACCCCGGTCGGTGAAGATTTCCAGTAACGTGGCATGGTTCACCCGGCCATCGATAATATGAGCACTTTGGGCACCGCCTTTGACGGCATCCAGAGCACAGCTGATTTTGGGAAGCATCCCGCCATGAATTGTCCCATCTTTGATTAAATCATCGACCTGCTGAGTGGTTAGCCCTGTCAGAACCTCTCCATTCTTATCTTGAAGCCCTGCCACATTGGTTAATAGCATCAGTTTTTCAGCTTTGAGTACCTCTGCAATTTTACCGGCTACCAAATCTGCATTGATATTGTAGGAGTTGCCTTTGTTATCGACCCCTATGGGAGCAATGACGGGAATAAAGTGACTGTCGGTGAGCATATCGATGACACCGGTATTAATGCTATCCACTTCACCAACATGACCAATATCGATGATCTCAGGCGCTTCCATTTCGGGTGTATGGCGAGTGACCTGTAGTTTTTTCGCTTTGATGAGTTGGCCATCTTTTCCCGTAATACCCACAGCATTTCCGCCTGCGTGGTGAATTAGGTTAACGATTTCCTTGTTGACGGCACCACCTAGCACCATTTCTACGATATCCATGGTTTTACTGTCAGTCACACGCATGCCATCAATAAAGTGGGACTCGATGTTAAGTTCCGACAGCAGGCTGCCAATTTGAGGGCCACCACCGTGGACGACCACTGGGTTCATACCCACTAGTTTCATCATGACAATATCACGTGCAAAACTGGCTTTAAGTTTTTCATCCACCATGGCATTGCCGCCAAATTTAACGACGATAGTTTTGCCGGTAAACCGTTGGATATAGGGAAGCGCCTCTGAGAGGACATTGGCAATATTGGTGGCCGCTTCGCGGGTTAGTGACATGGTGGGTTCCTATGATGCTCTGCAGTGCAGAATTAGAACGTTAAATTAGTATCTATGCTACGTAGTTGCTGCCTGAAAAGCGACTGGATTTTCTCCAGCGCTTCCTCTGACTCGGCTTCAAAACGTAGTGTTAGGGCGGGGCTGGTATTGGACGCCCGAATAAGACCCCAAGCCTTAGGGAAATCAACTCTCAGACCATCAATCGTTGATACTTTACCCTCCTGAAAGGCATGGTTGGCAATCAGGCTGTCGACAATCACAAACTTTTCTTCATCGCCCACCTCTATTTTGATTTCTGTTGTGGCATGCAGCGTTTCAAAGCCTGAGACAATCTCGTCGAGCCCCTGTTCTCTAATAGACATGATTTCTACGAGCCGCGCAGCAGCATAGAGGCCATCATCAAAACCGTGCCAGCGGTCATGGAAGTAAATATGCCCACTGTATTCGCCACCGAGCGGTGCGCCACATTCCAAAATCTTGTTGTGCATGTGGGAGTGACCTGTTTTCCACATAATGGGTCGACCACCATAACTGCTAATGAGACTGTTGAGGCGGCGGGTACTTTTAATATCAAAGACCACATCGGCACCTGGGTGACGGGAGATGACATCTCGTGCAAAAATCATCAGTAGTTCATCGGGCCAAATAATCTTGCCGCTGGAAGAAACCGCTACAACACGGTCACCATCACCATCCAATGCAATACCTAAGTCGGCATTGTGTTCCTTGACGCATAAGATCAGATCTTCAAGGTTGGCGGCCACAGACGTGTCTGGGGGGTGATTGGGAAAGTCACCATCAATATCACAGTGAAGAGGCATCACTTTACAGCCAATGGCCTCAAGCAAGGCAATCCCTAACTCTCCAGCGACGCCATTACCACCATCCAGCACAACTTTTAGGTTTTGGGCGGGCACGATATCACTGGCAATATCGTTGACATAGTCTGTCGAGAGCAAACGTATCTCGCGCTGACCATCTGTTTTTGTCGGAATATCGTCTTCCATTTCCGCTTTTAAAGCCCGAATTTCATCACCACACAGCGCGTGATGTTTAAAAAATATTTTGAAGCCGTTGTACTCCGCAGGGTTGTGGCTGGCAGTAACCATAATGCCGCAATCTGTTTCCTGGAGTTGGTGGGTGGCATAGTTGAGTAGTGGTGTCGGTACTTGGCCGAGATAAATAATATTGCAGCCAGTACTGAGGATGCCCTGTTCCAGAGCAGCGGTCAGTGCAGGGCTGGATTTTCGGCCATCACAACCAACAATGAGAGAATGCTCACCCAGTGAAATTGCTTTCTTCGCAAGAACCTTGCCCAGCTGTTCTGCAAATTCTATCGTCAATTGGGTGTTGGCCAGGCCGCGAATGTCATAATCCCGGAACACAACACTGGGAAAACTCTGTGTTCCAGTCTCTTTTGTATCTTTGGTCTCGGTAGTGTCGGGGCTTACTTTTGGCGAGGCTGAGGGAATAACCTGTAAAAAAGAGTCACTGCTGTCATCCACAAGATAGGCATGTTGTTCAACCGGGGTACCATTCTGTTCATTGTCCTGTGCATCGTCTGCTAGCGGCCTCTTGGCTTGACGTTTTTTTGGTTTATCTATGTGATGGTGCAGGGTATACCTGATAACAAGATAGATCAGCAGTAGCATGATGATGATCAGAGCGCCCACAATCATCATGTATACCCGATAGGAAGGCTGGGCCTGTTCAAGTAGTAGAGCACTGCCGGTAAAGCGTATTTGCCAGTGGGGCATCTTGGTTTTCAAGGTGATGTTATCAAGAGACTCCGTCTTGTTACTCAGTGTAATGACTGGAGTACTTGGGATATCAGGTAATGTTTGGAGAAGTTTGGTGGTGCCCAGTGAACGATTTACTTTAGCGAGAAGCGAGTCAGTGAGAGCATCTGTTGATAGCATGGCGACCATGGCACCTAAAATGGCTTCTTCTTCGGTTTTAAGTGGGTAGGCAAATATAAGTTTCCAGGTGCCATCAATATATGCAGCAACAGGGTCAGGTTGTTTGCCGTCCAGTACATTCTGGGACATTGCCTGACCAACAAAATTATGGGCTTTACCTAAGCGGTTATCCTGTCGGCTGAGCAGATAGCTATGGGTGAGCCCCTCTACCCATTCTTTCATCAGGCCTTCCAGGTGATGTATTCCTTCTGTATCGCCTGCAGTTAATGCGTCAAGCAATAAATCTTTTTCAGCAATTTTTTGCAGCTGCTGTTGCCGGGATTGAAGATAAGTATTGGTCAGAGTTAGCTGTTGTTGAGCGTAGCTTTGGGCGCCGGCATTAGCGAACTCAAGCCTAGTGCTATCTATCGTGTAGTGCCGCAAGGTCAAAGCCAGCAACACGAAGCAGCAGACAATGAGGGCGAGTACGCCCAG
>JBALVP010000052.1:0-4007 GCA_036961395.1 Porticoccus sp. | reverse complement strand
GGTCATGTGATTTCAATTAGCTTGGGATCATGTCGGCAATTTTTGCAATCAATTGACGCGCTAAAATGGATTTGTTGATTTTAGGGATAGCTTCCGAGCTTTTCATCTCTACCACCAAAACGGCATTATCATCACTGTTAAAGCCAATGGTACGGTCTGAAACATCATTGGCAATAACTAGGTCGAGGTTTTTTCTCTCTAATTTGCCGCGGGCATGGTGTTCCAAACCGTCCTCTACATTGGCTGTTTCAGCAGCAAACCCAACAGTGAAAGGACGATTTTGGAGCGCAGCCACTGCACTGACTATATCCGGGTTTTTAACCATCTCAATGGTTAATGTGTCGGCAGATTTTTTTATTTTTTGTGCCGATACCTGCACGGGCCGATAGTCTGCTACCGCTGCGGAGGCAATAAATAGTTGGCAGCCATCGGCTTCGCCCAGAGCCGCATCGTACATTTCTTGGGCACTGGTGACGGCAATAATTTTTACTCTATCAGGTGATGCTAGGTTAACGGGCCCGCTGATTAGTACGGTTTCTGCTCCCGCTTCGGCAGCAGCTTCTGCCAGTGCATAGCCCATTTTTCCGGAACTGTGGTTGCTGATATAACGTACCGGGTCAATGGCTTCCCGAGTGGGTCCAGCAGTGATGATTACTTTTTTTCCTGCCAAAGCCCCCGTTTCGAATAAGTCTGCTGTGAGTTCTGCGATATCCTCTGGTTCACTCATCCGCCCTGGGCCCACATCTCCGCAGGCCTGATTTCCCTCTGTTGGGCCAAAAATATGAATTCCTCGGCCCCTCAATCGTTCAATGTTGTGCTGGGTGCTGGCATTGCGCCACATGCCTTGATTCATTGCTGGGGCAATAGCAAGGGGTGAGCGGCTGGCCAAGCAGAGCGTGGATAGAAGATCCCCGCCTTCACCATTTGTTAATTTGGCAATAAAGTCGGCCGATGCCGGAGCAACTAGGATCACGTCAGCCCACCGGGCCAACTCAATATGACCCATGGCGGCTTCAGCATCAGTATCCAGAAGTTCGAGATGGACGGGGTTGCCCGATAGTGCTTGCATGGTGAGTGGTGTTATAAATTCAGTGGCGGCGCTGGTCATAACGACCCGGACATTGGCGCCGGCATCTTGTAGGCGACGAATGATTTCTGCACTTTTATAGGCAGCAATACCACCGGTTACGCCCAGCAGAACTCTTTTGTTGGCCAGTGAAGGCATGAAAATTCCTGAAAAATAAAACCCAGGTAGCTAAGATAACATTGCAAAGCAATTTTGCGTAGTCAGTACTCACATCATCTATTGCACAAGGAGGTGCTTATGACAATTCGTGATTGGCCGAAGGCAGAGCGACCCCGGGAAAAACTTCTAGAAAAGGGTGCCAGCGCCCTATCTGATGCCGAATTACTGGCGATTTTTCTTCGTACAGGGTGCCCCGGGTATTCAGCAGTGGATTTGGCTCGTGAGCTGTTACAGCAGTTCGGAAGCCTTAGTGTGATGTTGTCAGCGGATAAAATATCGTTTTGTAGTGTACGAGGCCTTGGGGAGGCGAAGTTTGTACAGTTACAGGCAGTGATGGAGTTGGCGCGCCGACATCTCGGTGAGCAGCTTCAACGGGAGCATATATTTACCAGCGCGACACGGGTAAGTGAGTTTCTTCTGGCTCAGTTGCGCCACTGCCAACAGGAAGTTTTTGCCGTATTATTTCTGGATGCTCAGCATCGGCTGATTGCATGGGAAAAATTATTTTTTGGCACGGTTGATGGTGCTAGTGTCCACCCGCGTGAGGTGGTGAAGCGAACGCTACATCACAATGCGGCAGCGGTTATTTTTTCTCACAACCACCCCTCTGGTGTGGCAGAGCCGAGTGAGTCTGATCGGTTGATTACCCGACGATTGAAGGATGCCCTGGCATTGGTTGATGTGAGGGTGCTGGACCATGTGGTTGTAGGTGGTGGCTATACGGTCTCCATGGCTGAACAGGGTGTCCTGTGAAATACCGGAAACTATGCCCTTTTGGGCGAATTAGTTTGATTTCACCAAGTCCTTCTGGTATAAAACGCGGCTCTTCGTGGGGGTGCCCTATTGGGGCAGACCGCCAACAGATTTCAAAAGTAGTCGCCAGTGACTGGTGACACCCAGAGTAGAGGCAAAGCAATGTCTAAAGTATGTCAAGTCACCGGTAAAAAACCGATGTCTGGAAACAATGTTTCACACGCCAAAAATAGGACTCGCCGTCGGTTTGAGCCTAATTTGCACTCCCACCGTTTTTGGATTGAAGCAGAAAAGCGTTTTGTAAAACTACGCCTTTCTGCCAAGGGAATGCGCATCATTGATAAGCTGGGCATTGAACAAGTGCTGGTTGATATGCGCAAACGTGGCGAGAAGGTTTAAGGAGATAAATTATGGCTAAATCGAATCGTGATAAAATCAAGTTAGTATCCAGTGCTGGCACTGGCCATTACTACACCACCACTAAAAATAAGCGTACTCAGCCTGAAAAGCTGGAGTTCAGCAAATACGACCCAGTGGTTCGTAAGCACGTTCCGTACAAAGAATATAAAATTAAGTAAGTTCTTGTACCGGCGAGGAGCCCCGATATAGTCGGGGTTTTTTTGTGCCTGTCATAATGGGGTGGAGATACTGAGGCTTAGTGCTTAGTGCTTAGTGCTTAGTGCGATGTCAGTTACTCCCGCTTCTCGAGCTTGGTCAGACACCAGAATAAAAGTATTTGTTTTAGATTTGGGGTGCGCCTCAATCACAACTTTGGCCTTGGGGTTTTCGGCATGAGCCCTTTCTACGTTTGCTCGCACTGAACGCACATCAATACGACGACCTTCCAGCCAGATGTCATTGTTTTCAGTAATGCTGAAAATAATATGTTGATGTTTGCTATTTTCTGGCGGTGCTGTTGTGATTGGTGGTCTATTAACATCAATGCCTGACTCTTTGACAAAAGATGCCGTCACGATAAAAAAGATCAGCATAATAAAGACCACATCCAGCATGGGGGTGAGGTCGATTTCGGGATCTTCTGTAATACGTTTTCTGCCCAAGGCCATAGTTAGTCCTGTCCGGTGGTTTTTGATTCTGCCATTTTTAGACCGGAGCCTCTAAGTTAGTACGCCAGACATTTTACCGTTGATTCATAGTCGATAAATACACTTAGCAGATAAGTACACTCGGAATCTGATCATGCCGGAATTACCAGAAGTTGTCGTTACTCTGAATGGGTTAATACCCCACATTACTGGAAAGCGGGTTTCCAAGGTGGTAGTGCGTGAACCACGGTTGCGTTGGCCTGTGCCTGGAGACTTGCCTGAGCAGCTATGTGGAAAGGTGTTGATTGATGGTCGGCAGCGGGCAAAATATCTGTTGTTTCGATTTGATCACGGTCACTTGATGATTCATCTGGGCATGTCCGGAAATCTTCGTATTGTTCAAGCAGGTACTCCGCCAGCTAAGCATGATCATGTGGATATTAGCTTCGAAGGTGGCGTGCAGCTAAGGTTTACGGACCCTCGACGGTTTGGTTCTGTGCTGTGGCTGAGTGCTGAGCCAGAACAACATAAATTATTACGTCATCTGGGGCCAGAACCCTTTGAGCCGGTATTTGATGGCAATCATCTCTATCACTTGTCGCGTGGAAAAAAGGTGTCGGTAAAGCAGTTTTTGATGGATAACAAGATCGTTGTGGGTGTGGGCAACATCTATGCGAATGAGTCGCTGTTTCTTAGCGGTATTAGGCCAAAGAAGGCCGCCGGTCGTGTTACCCGAAAAACGTACAAAATCTTATCTGAGAACACCAAGTCCGTCTTAAAACGGGCGATAGAACAGGGAGGCACAACCCTGAAGGATTTTGTTGGCAATGAGGGGAAACCGGGTTATTTCAAACAGGAGTTGTATGTCTATGGTCGTGGCGGCATGCCCTGCCTTAGGTGCAAAACGCTGTTAAAGGAGATCAGGCTAGGGCAGCGTTCTACGGTTTACTGTCCCGTTTGCC
>JBALVP010000051.1:0-10134 GCA_036961395.1 Porticoccus sp. | reverse complement strand
CTCACCAAGGTACTGCACCACGTTGTAGGTAAAGGAGTCATAATTGTCAATCATCAGTATCATCGTCGTGACTCCTCAGACCACTAAATCAGCAGCACGGAAAATAGCACGCGCTTTATTCATGGTTTCTTTCCATTCTAGCTTTGGCACAGAATCTGCCACCACGCCAGCACCGGCCTGAACATAAAGCTTGCCGTTTTTAATCACTGCGGTGCGAATGGCAATGGCCGTATCCATATTGCCATTCCAGCCAATATAGCCCACGGCACCCCCATAGACGCCTCGCTTCACTGGCTCCAGCTCATCAATAATTTCCATCGCCCTGATTTTCGGTGCACCACTTAGGGTGCCCGCAGGCAATGTAGCTCTCAGTACATCAATAGCACTCGTACCAGGCTTCACCTGACCGGTTACATTAGAAGTAATATGCATCACGTGTGAGTACCGCTCTACTTTCATTTGTTCGGTCACTTTCACTGAACCGATTTGCGATACCCGTCCCGCATCGTTTCGACCCAGATCGATCAGCATCAGGTGCTCCGCAATCTCTTTAGGGTCGTTCATCATCTCTTCTTCCAAAGCCAGATCCTCTTCCGGAGTATGACCTCGGCGACGAGTGCCAGCGATGGGACGCACTGTCACCTCCCCATCTTCCAGTCGCGCCAGAATTTCCGGCGAAGAGCCCGCAATATGAAAATCGTCTAAATCAAGAAAATACATATAGGGAGAAGGGTTGAGACAACGTAATGCCCGGTATAAGTTTAACGGCTCTACATCAAAATCCGTGGATAGCCGCTGGGACGGAACCACTTGCATGGCATCACCGGCCAGAATGTAATCCTTCACTTTATTAACAGCCGCTTTAAAGTTTTCTTCACCAAAACTGGAGACAAATGCCGACTCATCCAGTCCGCCACCATTAAGGTTTACCGGGGGTAAATCAGGTAATGGGTTCTTTAGTTTGGCCTCAAGATCATCAAGCCTAGCCTGCGCCTTGGCCCAAGCATTGGGCTTCTCGGCATCTTCATGCACAACAAAAATCAGCTTCCCCAATAGGTTGTCAAAAACGACCACCTCATCAGAAGCCATCAACAGGATATCGGGGTTACCCAAATCATCCTCGGGTACAGAGTCTTTTAATCGAGGCTCCACATAACGCACGGTGTCATAACCAAAGTAACCCACCAGTCCACCGGTAAACCTAGGCAGCTGTGGTAACTCGGGCATCTTATACTGGGCTTGGAAATCCTCAACATCCTGTAAGGGGTCATCGGTATTACGTGATACCAATACCTCACCTTCCCGTTCAATCACCAGCTTATCGCCGTAAACTTTAAGAATAGTGGTGGAAGGCAGTCCAATCAGGGAGTAGCGCCCCCACTTTTCTCCGCCATGTACGGATTCAAATAAGTAGGAATAAGGCCCGCGGGCCAACTTCAAGTAACAGGACAGGGGCGTTTCAAGGTCTGCCAGAACCTCTCGCACCACAGGAATACGGTTATAGTTTTGCTCAGCCAATTCGGCAAATTGTTCGGGGGTCATGGTAATTCCCTTGCGCATATCAGCGCAGAATGATCAGACAACAGACAGATAGGGTGGCGCCTGAATTTAGGCGACCAATCAGATCACTGACTATGCCATCGCCAGCCGGTGTGAGCAGAAAAGAAACGTTGACGGTTACCGAAAATCACCGGTGTCTCCAAAGGGTAAGGGGCAAAAGTTCGAAGTGGCATTCTAATCGATTCAGCCTATGCTGAAAAGTCAGCCTGCCAGTGCCAGTTCAGCACGCATGGCGGCAATGGCTTGCCCGTAATCGTCAGCACCATAAATGGCAGAACCCGCCACAAACGTATCTGCACCCGCTTCAGCAATTTGGCGGATATTATTGACTGTCACCCCGCCATCAATTTCCAGACGAATATCAAGGCCACTCTCATCAATGAGCGCTCTAGCCTCTCGCAGCTTATCAAGGGTAGCTGGAATAAATTTTTGACCGCCAAACCCGGGATTAACCGACATCAGGAGAATGACATCAACTTTATCCAGTACGTGTCTCACCTGCTCCAAAC
The DNA here is from genome assembly GCA_036961395.1 of Porticoccus sp. GTDB lineage: Bacteria > Pseudomonadota > Gammaproteobacteria > Pseudomonadales > Porticoccaceae > Porticoccus. The sequence goes on along the minus strand of JBALVP010000051.1, from coordinate 8,065 downwards.
CAACGGCAGGATTCAACACCAAACCGCTCTTACAACCCGCATTACGAATCAACTGAAGCGAACGATCCACATGCCGTGAAGCTTCGGGGTGAAAAGTGATCCAACTGGCACCCGCCTCAGCAAAGTCGCCAATCAGTTGATCTACTGGTTCGACCATAAGGTGTACATCTATGGCTGCCGTGGTGCCGTAGTTGCGTAATGCCTTACACACCATGGGCCCAATCGTCAGGTTCGGTACATAGTGATTATCCATCACATCAAAATGCACCACATCGGCACCGGCATTGAGAACCGCATCAACTTCCTCACCCAAACGAGCGAAATCGGCAGAAAGAATAGATGGTGCTATCAGGTAATCAGCCATAAGGCTTTCCATACTGGAGTCAATTTTGGCGTACTATGCCGTAGAACGTAGCCTGCTGCAACGCGCTAACACCACAGGCTATCGACGAGCTTCAGCATACATGCGCTTAAAGCGATCTGCACTAAAACCACTCATCTGTTGTTTGCCCACTAAAATAATAGGTACTCCACGACCATTGAGCTTGGCAAAATCCTGTCGGCCTTTACGGGAGGATTCAATGTCGTATTCCTTGAATGGAATACCTTCTTGCTGAAAATAGCGTCGTGCCTTTTTACAAACACCGCACCATACAGCGCTGTACATCACGACCTTTCGACGACCAAGAGCATCAAGAAAATCACTCTCTGAAACACTGGGTGAGGTAATAGTGTTTACTTTTACCTCCACCTGCTCAACGGCGCCACCCGTTGGCTTTGTATCACTAAAGTGTACCTTCCCAGATTTATCTACCCACTTGTAGATTTCACCATAGACCGCCGGAGCCAATAAACAGGTACTGACAACGACTCCTATCCAAAACCTGTATAAAGCCATCATTATCACATCCCTGCTGGTTATCAGCTTATGTCGCTGCCGTCTCATCCTTCTGAGAACACCGAAAACAAATTCTCCTATTGATGAAATCTAACACAATATATGCGACAGTTTCTCTTTCTAAGGGAAAGCATCAATAGCCATGAGCACACATAACTACCGCCTTATCATTTCCTGCCCGGATCGCGTTGGTTTAGTCGCGGCAGTCAGCTCATTCCTTGCCTCCGAAGGTGGCTTACTCACAGAAGCCAACTATTATCGTGACCCCGAATCTAATTGGTTTTTTATGCGTCAGGTCATTGCTGCTGACTCATTACCCTATGGCCCCGAAGAGCTTAAACAAAGGTTCTCTACTCTTGCCAAGCAGTTTGATATGGAGTGGCAGCTTACGGATACAAGCGTACCCAAGCGGGTAGTATTAATGGCCAGCAAACAGGCTCACTGCCTGTCTGATTTACTCTACCGCTGGCGCAGCGATGAAATGAAATTCGATATACCCTGTGTTATTTCCAATCACAATGATTTAGAGAGCTACGTCTCCTGGCACAATATCGACTACCAACATGTGCCTGTTGACCCGGGCAATAAAGCTGAGCATTTTACCACTGTTGAAAAACTGATTGATGATAGCCAGGCAGACGTCATTGTCCTTGCCCGCTACATGCAGATTTTACCGCCAGAGGTCTGCAGTAAATACTCTGGAAAAATTATCAATATTCATCATAGCTTCCTTCCGGCATTTGTCGGTGCTCGACCTTACCATCAAGCCGCTGAAAGAGGCGTAAAACTCATTGGTGCCACCTGCCACTATGTCACCAATGAACTGGATGCAGGCCCGATTATTGAACAGGATGTGGTGCGAATCAGCCACCACGACAGCATTCCCGATTTGATCCGCAAAGGAAAAGATGTGGAAAAAAATGTATTGGCTAGAGGTTTGCGTTATCACCTGGAAGACCGGGTGTTACTGCATGGCAACAAGACTATTGTGTTTGAGTAAGAGAACTCCGTCGATACTTACAACTTTTTCCGATCGGCCACCCAGAATTTTTGCATTTCTATATACATAAAAGAGGCTGTCCAGGCGATGAGTATCAACCCTGTGAGCCCTTCTAACCCCGTCAAAAAGCGTATATGGCCAAAAGGCTCAATATCGCCAACCCCCAAAGAAGTGTAGTTGGTAAACGAGTAATAACTACAATCGAGCAGTGAACCATCAAAGTTACCGCCCAGCTTACTTTCCGTATCCCACTCCAGCATCAAGTAGTAACCCACCGCAAAAATCCAGACTTCTACCACGTGTGCCAAAAAGGCACCGGCAACACCCACCAAGACCCGAAAGCGGGGAGCAACTCGCAAGGAAGGCAGCAACATGGCCAAACGATACATTGCTTCATAGTGTACTAAGACGGCAATACTGATAACGGCGCAGTTGAAAATAAAGACTGTGGTCAAACTACTCAATGACTAGCTCCGTTCTTAAAATGTTCAAAATAAATCGTGACAAGCCTAATAATCGAATGCCGCCAACCCCTTTATTTCAGTCCACACCAATGATCATAACGCCATGCCTTTGTAAATCAATCGGTTAATACACGCCTGATCCAATGAGATACTATAGAGAGAGTTGCAATCCCTCTCCATTGCCGTAACACTTTGCACACTTACATCTGCGGCCTGTACCCAACATGACCATCAAGCATTCTGACCTACGGGAATTTATTGATTTCCTGGAACAACGCGGTGAACTCAAGCGCATCACGGCGGAAGTCGACCCCAACCTGGAAATGACGGAAATTTGTGACCGCACCCTGCGTGCCGGTGGGCCAGCACTGTTATTTGAAAACCCTAAAGGCTTTGATATTCCGGTACTGGGCAATCTGTTTGGCACCCCGGAACGCGTTGCTATGGGTATGGGCCAAGAGAGCTTGTCGGGTATGCGAGAAGTGGGCGAACTACTGGCATTTTTGAAAGAACCTGAACCACCCAAAGGCATGAAAGACCTGTGGGAAAAGCGCCATCAGTTTAAGCCTATTCTGAATATGGCCGCCAAAGTGGTAAAAAAAGCACCCTGTCAGGCCATTGTGATTGACGGCGATGAGGTTGACCTAGGAAAACTGCCCATTCAAACCTGCTGGCCCGGTGATGCTGGGCCATTAATCACCTGGCCGCTGGTGATTACCCGGGGGCCGGAAAAAGAACGGCAGAATCTGGGTATTTATCGCCAACAAGTGATCGGCAAAAACAAATTAATTATGCGCTGGCTATCCCACCGCGGCGGCGCACTGGATTTCCGCGACTGGCAATTGTCCCATCCCGGCGAACCCTTTCCCATTGCCGTGGCATTGGGGGCTGACCCAGCGACTATTTTGGGTGCAGTAACGCCGGTACCCGACAGTCTGTCAGAATATGCCTTTGCCGGACTGTTACGCGGCAAGAAGACCGAAGTAGTGAAATGCATGGGTAGCGATTTACAGGTACCCGCCAGTGCCGAATTTATTCTGGAAGGGTTTATTTACCCGGATGAAATGGCCGACGAAGGGCCCTTTGGCGATCACACCGGTTATTACAATGAAGTGGATCAGTTTCCGGTGTTTACCGTGGAGCGTATCACCCACCGTAAAGACCCGATTTATCACAGCACGTACACCGGAAGACCACCGGATGAACCGGCTATTTTAGGTGTGGCACTGAACGAAGTATTTGTGCCGATATTGCAAAAGCAGTTTCCAGAAATTACCGACTTTTATCTTCCCCCGGAAGGTTGCTCCTACCGCATAGCCGTAGTGACCATGAAGAAACAGTACCCCGGTCATGCCAAGCGGGTAATGATGGGCGTGTGGTCGTTCCTCCGCCAGTTTATGTACACCAAGTTTGTGATTGTTACCGACGACGATATAAATGCCCGTGACTGGAACGACGTAATCTGGGCCATCACCACCCGCATGGACCCCAAGCGGGATACGGTGATGATTGAGAACACCCCCATCGACTATCTGGATTTTGCCTCACCAGTTTCCGGCCTAGGGTCAAAAATTGGTTTTGATGCCACCAATAAATTCCCTGGGGAAACTAACAGGGAGTGGGGAGAGCCGATTGAGATGGATGCTGCGGTAAAAGAGAAGATTGATGGGCTTTGGGATTCGCTGGGGATTGACCTCTAACCAGAGGCCACCCCAGCCAGGTGCTATCAATTAGCTCATATCTGCCCATGGGTTGGTTTTATCAAACAACACGTCCTGCTCATAGCCCGGCACATGTATCCTGTCACAGGAGATATCGATACTGGTTTCATCAATGAGTGGCTCGCCAAAACGATAAATGACGTCCAACTGACCACAATCGGCCCGGCGAGCATAACTCTCTGCCGTTCGACGAGTTTGTTCCCGCCGCTGCTGATAGTCTGCCATAGCCTCACCATATCGGCTCGACAACATCGTCTCTACTTTGTTGGGAGATAACACCACTGCCGTGGCATTGTTGCCACCAAATCCTTTGGCATTAATAAATGCTACATCCATTTTCTGCTGACTGACGCTCTGATCCTGAAGCAGGAACTGGAGATGATCCTGATAGACATCCTCGGCGATTTTATCCACGGTCTTAATGCCAGGGAGAATATTGTATTTGAAGGAACCCAGAGCAAAAACCAACTGATCGCCACTAGCACCGGCCAACGAATGCCCCACATAAGCCTTGGCCGCAGTCACCGGCCAATCGTTGATATCAAAGGCATCAGCGACACGATCAAAAATTTCGGATTCAGTGACTCGGTTAGCTGGCGTACTGGAACCATGAGCATGGATAAAGCTGTGTTTGCGAACAGTCTCTTCACCCACAATCGCCATCGCCGCAGCCACGGCCTTGGCAAAGGACACATAGTTTCCTGCACCGGGTGCAGAGATAGATTTTTTCACGCCATCGGCATTGATAAATACATCGGGCACGGCACCGTGGATATCAGCACCCAATTCCATCGCCAATGCATCGTCCATCAACACGGTGTATTGAGAGCCTTCCGCAATGGTGAACCCACAGTTTTCACCAAATGGACGGCTGGCCCGACGCCAATCAGGGGTATCGGTACCATCGAGTTTGCAAAGGCCCTCATCGGTACCCAGTGCGCCCATATTGGTAAAACCCTCCATAATCTCTGGGGTAAGACTCGCCTCGGCACTGCCAACAATCGCCACCCTGCGGCGACCATTGCGAATATCCTGAACGGCGGCCTGCAACACATACAAAAAAGATGCACAGGCGCCGGTAATGGCTGAGGTATGACCCACACTGCCCAACACATAGGCATTCACAAAGTCTGCTGACATGGTGTTCAGGCCCATGGCATATTGTTTCGATGTGGTTCTTTCGCCCATCAAGCGACTTTGCAGCAAGCCACCCAACCCTTCTTTAGTAACCTGGCCAGTAATACTGGTGCTGTACACACCGATTTCATCTGGCCTGACACTGGCAGCGATGGTATCCCAGGGAATACCAATGGAGTGCAGCGCATCGCTGGCACCTAATAGTGCCAACTGCAAACCACGGGGATGAAAACGGGAGGTGTATTGGGCTGCAGGGTCAAAACCGGTAGGTAACTGTCCTGCCGCTTTGGCCGGCTGCTCTGAATACACCGGCACCAAAAATTCACCGGCACCATGAATATGCACTTCAAAAGCGCCGCCATTGATTGGCTTCACTTCCCAGTGATCAGGAATGGAAGAAGGCATCTCGCGCTTGCCCATTTCAAACACCACACCGTTGGCATCCTTTGCCTCAATTTGCACGCGATTGTGGCCATACACTCTGGTGGGATCAAACAGGGTATCGTCAAGACGACGAATGAGCGTGCCCTCGAGCACCTTATCAGCACAGGTAGCAACTACCTGCTCAGCCGTTAATGCATTGTCATCAGTATCGCGGTAACACTCGCCATCCCAGGACACCAAAGACATCAGACAGGCAAGGCCAACAATTGTCTTTTGCTGCTCTTCTGCGGGAAGTGAATCGAGCACAATACGGCGAAAAGCTTGGTGAGATGAGCTGCGACCAGCGGCGTTATAGCCCCCAAAACCTACGATAACCGGCAATGCTGTCATTTAAACTGTACCTTCATTATCCAATGCAGAGCAGTCTATCAGTCATACCTCATTGATATTTGTCTGTTTAAGCCATACTATCTTCCATTATGGTCAAAAAACCACGTTCTAATACATCTTCACTGCGTGTCGGCACACTGCTTTATGATAATTTTTTAGGTACCAGCGCCACCCTACCGGTAGAAATGCTTCGCACCGCACAAGCCTCAGCGCGTGCCCGCGACCCAAACGCTCGGCAAATTTCAGCAGTAACCCTATCTATTAATCATCAACCCGTGGTCTCTCCATCTGGTTTTAATATTGTCCCCTCAGTCACCATTGCTGACACAGAGCCGTACGATATCATCAGCCTACCTGCACTATGGCGAAACCCACGGCATGCACTCAATAAATACCGCGACTATATTCCCTGGCTGCAACAACAGGTGAAATTAGGTGCCACTGTGATCGCCGTTGGTACTGGAGTCTGCTTTCTAGCCGAAGCAGGGCTGCTGGATAATCAACCCGCCACTACCCACTGGCATTACTTTGATCGCTTCCAAAAGGACTACCCACAGGTTGAGCTTAAGCGGCAGTACTTTGTCACTCAGGCAGGAAACCTCTACTGTGCTGCTAGCGTCAACGCCATGGCTGAGCTAATGGTACACCTGGTCTCACGTCTCTATAACCGCCAAGCGGCTACACAGGTAGAAAGAAACTTTTTCCATGAAATTCGTAGCTCTTTTAAACCTACCAGCTATTTTTCTGATGACGTACAACAACACCCGGACGAACAAGTCGTGCAAGCACAAATTTGGTTTGAGGATAATTTTAGTAAACCAGTCAAAATTACGGATGTGGCAATACAGTTTGGTTTTAGTATGCGCACCTTTGATCGACGGTTTAAACGTGCTCTCGGTAAAACACCATTGCAGTATTTACAGACAATTCGCTTGAATAATGCGCGGGAGCTACTACAAAAATCAAATCTATCCGTGTCTGAAATAGCAACCCACTGCGGTTATCAGGGCGCTGCGTCTTTTAGCAAAATATTTAACCAACTCTTCGGAACCTCACCGACAAAATACCGCGAGACCGTACGTGCCAAGCTATTTAGCACCCATTAATGAAATATCATGAAGACAGACAACCCGTTTCATCAGGTAATATAGAGCAGCCACTCACCCATCAATGCCGGCTTGTTGCCACCCTGAATATCCATAACAGCTTCAACCGTCAGTAATCTTCCGTCACCTTTGGCCTCGTCTGAAAGCACTTTCCAGTTGAGTCGAACACTGCTTCCCTCATGGACTGGCGCAATAAAGCGTAGTCGGTTCATACCATAATTTAGAATGGTTACCTGACCAATCTGATTGAGCAGTTCATCCAGCATTAAATGAGGAATGAGTGAAAGGTACAAAAACCCATGTGCAATAGTGCCACCCAGGGGCGTTTTAGCAGCCCGTTCAGGATCAACATGAAGGTACTGATGGTCTTGGGTGACATCCGCAAATTGATTAATCTGATCCTGATTAATGGTAAGCCAGTCAGACTGACCGCATAGTTGTTCGCTCATGACTACCTCTTCAAAAGTGCATTTGAACCCGTATTATTTTTTAAATATCTGGGTCTCGCTAAGCGCTCATTATTTCCACCTAATGGCACCCGTGTCACGCTGTATTCACCAACATGAACATTAGCCATAAACGTCAACCATAAATATAGGTGCCAGGTGCCGCCTCCTGTGGTTTTAAGCTTGGACACCCCAGTGACTTTGGCGCAACTTTTTTACCACCAGAACGTACCGACAGCCAGGCAGCCCAATCATTCCACCAAGAACCCTGGAACTGTTCAGCCCCCGCTAGCCAGTCCTCCGCAGAGGCGGTCAGATCCTCGTTACAAAAATACTTTGCCTTCTTGTTGCTCGGTGGATTAACTAAACTCTGAATATGGCCACTGGAACTGAGCACAAACTTGATGTTGCCGCCCACAAACTGTGTTGTCTTGTAGCAAGCTTTCCAAGGAGTAATATGGTCAGTTAGGCCCGCTGTAATATATTTATCGCAATCCAGTGCCGTCAAATCAATCTCTG
>JBALVP010000050.1:0-10227 GCA_036961395.1 Porticoccus sp. | reverse complement strand
AGAATGGCATTAAAGGCGATTACATGGAGCAGTACGACACCACTGATGAGGTGATGGATTGGCTACGTGAAGTTTACTTCGATGTTAACTTGTTTGATGACCGCCTCTTTGTACGTGTAGGTCGTCAGCAGTTGGTGTGGGGTGAAAGTGATTTCTTCCAGGCCATGGATGTGGTTCACGGGTATGATTACCGTGGTCGCTTGTTCTATGAAAACAATGAAGAATGGCGTAAGCCGCTCATGCTGTTTAACTTCCAGTTAGCGATGGATGAGTTCAACGGTACGTTGAACTGGTTTATTCGTCCCGGTTGGGATCGTGCAGAAGATATGGGTAGTAACTTCAACATTGAAGGGGGTCGCTGGATACCGCACCCCTACCGTGGTGTAGATTTCACGTCGTTTACCAATTCTTATCGCACCGACCACGACAGTGGTGACTGGTCTGATACAACCTACGGTATCCGTTGGAATGGTACTTGGGGTTCAATTGGCTATTCGTTTGCCTATATGAAAACCTTTAATGCTGCGCCGATCGTGAACCCACGCTCTACTGCCGATGGAGCTGATGTTGCTTATCACGGCATCTGGGGTGTGACAGGTGATACTAAAGCCTATGGTGGTGACGAACCAGCTGGTGGTAAAAGTTGTACTGCTACCTCGGCGTTGGGAGCGGGCGGTTTGTGTGGAGGAGGTAGTTTACTTGGTGACTGGATGTACCCAGAAATTGATGTGTATGGTTTCACTATCAATGGGTTTAACCAAGCGATGGATGCAACTCTAAGTGCTGAGATTGCCTATATTCCTAACAAGCCTTGGAACTACGGTAGCCTTGACTCTGACCTACCAGGTTGGAATGGTGTGAAGGAAAAAGACACTATCAACGTTATGTTGCGTATCGATAAAGAGTTCAAATGGATGGAAACTCTGGGTACTCACCGTCCGTCACTGTCTAGTGTTCAGTTGTTTGATACCTGGATCCTGGCCCACGACGACAAAGACGAGCTGGTTGAATTTGCTTCCTTTGGCGCGCCTAAGAAAGAGCATCAGGCTTACCTGACTATCTTTACCTTGTTGAACTTCAATCGCGACACCATTAACCCATCCTTCGTGGCGGGTACAGACCTTAGCAGAGGCGGTGGCTTTATGATTCCAGCCGTTGAGTTTGTAATGGGTGATAACTGGCGTTTCAAGGTTGAAGCTGACCTGTGGTGGAATGACGGTGATAAGAAGAAAACTTGTGGTAAGGCTAATAGCAACAGTGGTATGACCGGTTGTTCAGCCACTGAAGGGGACCCCAACTTAGGTACAAGAGAAAACAGCGCTGGCTTTATGGATTGGTTCGCTGATGATAACCAACTAGTGTTTAAACTCACTAGGCAGTTCTAAGAAAAGCTGTTCAAAACAGATGATATGAAATTGTTTGCGCAACTAATATTCGTATTGGTTGTCGCAGACAAGACTGATTTAAACTGGGAGTATTACTATGTATAAGAAGTTATTGACTACGTCAGTAGTCTCTGTCAGCTTGCTTTTAGGAGCGCATTCTGCTCTTGCCGCAGTTGACAAAAGTGATAAAGATAAGCCAGCAGGTTATGTGGCTATAACTGCAGATGGCTCCAAGCCAAATGCAGCGTTTTACGGTGATCCACCCGCGGCAGGCCGCTGGGATGGAACTCCATCTCCTATTGAAGCCCTAGGTGGTTGTACTGGTGAAGAAATGCCAGCGGGCACTGTGATTAAAGCCGACACTCTTGATGCGCTAAAAGACCAGTGCTTTGAAGGTAAAACTGTTGGTAGCATGATCACTGATAACGTTGAGTGGATGATCCGTGAGAAGAACCTGATGATTAACACTCGTCATTCAGAGTTCATCGAAATGGATCCTTTGTACATGCAAGCCACACAAGATGGTAAGGCAAATGTAACGTTTGACCCTGCTACTCGTGAAGTCCAAGGCTGGAAAGCGGGTATGCTCTTTGACCCACAAGACCTGCTGAAAGATATGGATGCCGATGGTAAAAGTAGTGATCCAGCCGCTGGTGATAAGTGGATCTGGAACCTGCGTGCACCAACTTACGGTGCAACAATGGATTTGCGTCACATCTCTTGGGTATTCTTGGATGCTCATAAAGGTATGGAGCGTATTCAGCGTTGGTGGGCACGTCGTTACTACATGGAAGGTCGTCTAGATGGCGGTCCTATCTCTGAAGGTGATGGCACTATCCTGCAAAAAACCGTTCTTGTGGCTATTTACCCACAAGATATTAAAGGTATCGGGATCTTCTCTATCCGTTATAACGATCCAAGTGCTAAAACACCTGATGATGTTTGGGCATACCTGAAGTCTGTACGTCGTGCACGTCGTCTGTCTGGTAACGCCTGGATGGATCCAATCGGTGGTACAGTGCAGCTGTATGATGATTGGGATATTTGGGATGCGGTTCCTACTAAGTATAAAGATGTTACTTTGCTCGGTAAGCGTTGGATCTGGGCAATTGCTCACGCTCCTCTGATTACTGTAGATTTGGCATTCAAAAATACTATTAAGGAATTCCCTGCAGTAGATATGGATACGCCTCCTCACTTCTTCCCTAATGAACAAGTTCAGTGGGAACCTCGTGAAGTGGTCGTTCTGGAAGGTACTCCTCCCGATGAGCACCCCTACAGCAAGAAAATCGTTTATATGGAAATCGATTACCCTCGTCCATACTTAGGCGAAGCCTACGATAAGAACGGTAAGTTCTGGAAAAGCTTTATCTTCCAAAACCGTGTAGATTGGGGTGATGATGGTTATGCAGCACCGATTCCTGTTGTTGGTCACATCATTGATTGGAAAGCCGAGTTCTCAACTACTTGGTCTTCCAACATGAAAGCCAACCCTGCTGGTGTTGAAGAAACAGATGTGTCACTTAAGCAGTTGATTAAGCTGGCGCGTTAATTACGACTTAGACCATTCCGCGGTGAGGCCGCTAGAGAAACCACAGGTTTTATCTAGCGGCATTCCCCCCGGAATGTTTCTTTTTAAAGAATAATTATTAATTAAGTGAACACTTGAAATTATTATGACCAAGTTGGTCATGTAAGATTCATTGGGGGTGTTATGAACGTTGCTGGAAATGACCTTGCTGAAAACAATACGCCTGAATCTATAGGCACAGAAGAACATTCAGCAGTTAAAAAGTTTTTACTTACAATCGTGTCAATATTGCCATGGGCAATTGTTGGTACCCTGCTTTGGGCTGGTATTTTTGTTAAACCTACAGCGATTATTGAGGAAGTAGTTTCTGCTCCAATTAATGTCAGAGATAATATCTTTGGTGTGGCTCATGTAGATGGGGATGTCTACTTGGCAGCAGGTAACTATGGAAAAATGCTAATCACTAAAGATGGCGGAAAAACTTGGGAAAACCAAGATTCTACCGTTAGTGAACACCTTATGGATATTTCCGCCTGGGACGAAAACCGAGCTGTTGCTGTGGGCAACGCCGGTGTTACTCTAATGACGGAAGATGGCGGCGTAACCTGGGTATCCGTAGATTCACCTAAATCAGATGTAGCGAACAAATTACTCAAGGTACACACCTATCCCGATGGTGAAGCATTGGCAGTAGGCGAGATGGGTATGATTATTCGCAGTCTGGATTACGGAAAAACCTGGACGATGCTACGCGAAGAAAACGATATCTTCATGAATGATGTGGTCAAGGTAGATGCCAATACAATTTGGGTTTCTGCCGAGTATGGCCAGATATTCAAGAGTATTGATAACGGTGAAACCTGGGAAGAGCTCTTTACCGATAGCCCGAACAGCTTTGCCGCAATTGATGCGAAAAACCCTCTAGAAATTACCATTGTAGGTCTGGCTGGTGTTGTTGTTAGCACATTAGATGGCGGTGAAACCTGGACTTATATAGCTCCAGAGCAATCTGGCATGACAGAGCACTTGATGGATGTACAGTGGTCGGATGCGATTAATCGGTGGGTAGCTATTGGTAACAAGGGTAAATGGATGACGTTTACCAGTGACCTGAAGGATTTCCAGCCAATGAATATTTCTAGTACCGATTATACGTCGCATACAGAGATGGTCATTGTTGGCGGTAAAGGTCTTGCCGTAGGTGCTACTGTAGGTTCATTGGATTTAGAAACGAAAACTTGGTCTTTGTACGCAGAGTAATCGTTTCAAAAATAATTAATTATAAGGGTTCGCCCATCCATGCAATTTCGGGTTGTTGGAGAATAGAATGTTAGAGAATTTTTCGCTTTTCTGTATGAAGTTCAGAAAACCAGTTTTGGTGATAGTGTTTGCCATTACTGCTGTTCTGGCTACGTTTGCAATGCGCATTGACGTTAAGACGGTATTCGAGGACTTACAGCCTGGAAGTCATCCTTACATCAAAGTTCATGAAGAATTTAAGAAGACCTTCGGTGGTACCAGTATTATCACCTTCATGATTCAGTCAACTAAGGGCGACATCTTCCAGATGCCAGTTCTTGAACAAGTACATGCTCTTACGCAAGGGCTGTATAAAATTGACGCGATCAACGAATTTCAGATCTTCTCCATTGCGGGTAAAAAACTGAAAGAAGTTCGGGCTTCCACTGAGGGAATTCAAAGCTTCCCGTATATGTGGCCTAACCTGCCAGAGAGTCAGGCAGATATTAATCGGATTAAAGAGGCCATATTACGTAGTCCATTGGTCTACGGTCCATTTGTATCAAAAGACCTTACTGCGACGCTGATCACGGTTGACTTTTTTGACAGCATTCTGGAATACAATTTAGCTTACGAACAGGCCTATGCGCTTGCTGAATCGCTTGATAATGACGCCGTTGATATTTCATTGGTAGGTAACCCCATTCTTTATGGTTGGGTAAACCATTACTTACCAGAAACCATGAAACTGGTTAGCATTGCTGGTCTGATCTTCTTGGTTCTATTGTTCTTAATTAACAGAACATGGCGCGGTACGCTTTTGCCTCTATTGGCTGGTGCTATCAGTGCAATTTGGGCTCTAGGTGTGGCTAAGTTGGTTGGTATCCACTTTGATCCACTGGTGGTCGTTGTTGCCATGCTGATTACTGCACGAGCAGTATCACACTCGGTGCAGATGATCACTCGTTTCCATGAAGAGATTGATTCTGTTAAGGGGCACGAGGAAGATCTGGATTCATTCACTGCCGCAACATCGACTATGAAAGACTTGCTTAAGCCCGGTCTTCTGGGTATTGCAACAGATGCAGGTTGTGTAACGGTAGTGGCTATTAGCCCAATTCCACTGTTACAAAAACTGGTTGTTCTGGCGGTAGTTTGGGTCGCGACAGTGGCTGTAAGCTCCATTGTTGTTACGCCGGTATTGCTGTCTTGGGTTAAGAAACCTAAGGCCTATGCACACCCTTTAAACCTGGATACTCTGATTATTCGTCCTTTCCTTAACATGTGTGTCAGTATTGTTGCCACACGAGCAAGGTATGCTGTTGTTGCAATTGCCGCGGTACTCTTTGTTGTTTGTGGTTTTAAGGCTGTTGATTTGAAGGTGGGTGATTCACTCCCTGGTTCACCTATCCTATGGCCTGATGCACGTTATAACGCTGATTCCCTGGCAATTAACACTCAGTTCCCCGGTGCAGACCGGATGTTTGTGGTTGTTGGTCGTGAGGAAAAGAATCAGATCAAAAATGTTCACGTTCTCGACACAATGTTGCGTTTCCAACGTCACATGGAGGTTCAAGAACAGATTGGTGGTAGTATTTCCCTCTCTGACGTTCTTCCTTCTGTAAACGAGACGTTACGTGAAGGTAACTTCAGGTATACAGAGCTTGGAGCAACCACTACCAATAATGCTGAGTTGATTTACATGTATGAAAGGGCCGCTGAACCTGGTGACCTTAATCGCTTCACTGATGTTAACCGCATGAACGCTTCTATTACGCTGTTCTTTGCTGATCGTCAGGGTAAAACAATTCAAACGGCAATTGCCCGGGTTAACCAATTCATTGATGCCAACCCAGATGTGAAAATTAGTCTTGCGGGCGGTACCATTGGTGTAATTGCTGCCGTGAACGAGGTGATCCTATCTGGACAGATTCAGTCCATTGCGCTGGCTCTCTTCATCTTGGTGATGATGTGTATCATTGTGTACAGGTCTAGTATTGCTGGTATGTTCTTTATGGTTCCAGTTGTACTGGCAAACCTTGTTACCTTTGCATTCATGTCCTGGCAAAATATTGGTATGAACATCAACACGGTGCCAGTAGCTGCGTTGGGTATTGGTCTTGGTGTGGATTACGCGCTGTATATTTGTGACCGAATTGCAAATGAAGTGAAGGCAGGTAAATCACCACTTGAAGCTATCTCTGCGTCATTACACTGTGCAGGTCGTGGTGTACTTGTAACGGCATTTGTACTGATTGCTAGTGTATGTGTATGGCTATTCTCATCGCTGCGCTTCCAAGCGGAAATGGGTATGTTGATTGGCTTGTGGTTAACAGTGTCAGCGCTAAGTGCATTGTTCCTAATGCCAGCACTGGCTTATATCTGTAAGCCCAAGTTCATCTTTGGTGATGCTTAATAAATCATCAAAGCTGACACATGCCTTAAGTTGACAGCAGGTGTACTAAAGTAGCATTACACCTGCTGTTACCAAGGTAAGTACCAGAAATACATAGACATAAAAAAAGGCCCGTAAGGGCCTTTTTTTATGTCTATTTTCAATCTATATAGGTGTAATTTCACCCGGAATAATTGTGTTGTTACTTATCTCTAACTCTCGGTTATGACTGTAGACGTGGGGGATTGAGTGGCCGCTAATAAACCTATGGGTATCGGATAAAATAGGTTGTTAAGATATTTTAAGTATTGTCTTTGGGTATCAGGGTATGTGCACGAATATACTCAGATAGCTGCTGAGTGGAGCCATCAAATGCCTTGATGGCTCCACCTCCCTCAGATGTCAGCTTGTGAGTCAATTGCTTCCCGAGCTCCACTCCCCACTGGTCATATGAATTGATATTCCAAATACTTCCCTGAACAAACACTTTGTGTTCATACAGTGCAACAAGAGCGCCAAAGTTCTTGGGTGAAAGCTCATTCATCAATAGGATATTCGATGGTTTGTTGCCTGGGTAAAGCTTATGTGTAGGTGTGCCTTTACTGCCTTTTCCTGTCATCAGGGCTGCGGCTTGAGCAAGCAAGTTGTTGAGTAAAAAGTTATGGTGCTGCTCATTGCTGAGAGGATCATTTACAGCGGCTATGAAATCTATGGGTACTAAGTGTGAACCCTGATGAAGGAGTTGGAAAAAGGCATGCTGTCCATCGGTGCCTGTTTGTCCCCATAATATTGGGGCTGTAGTGTGATTCACAGGATCACCATTGAGTGACACTGATTTTCCATTACTTTCCATATCGAGTTGTTGTAGGTAGTCTGGAAGCAATGTGAGTCTTTCACAATAAGGAATTACTGCAATGGTCTGTGCATTGAGGAAATTGCTATACCAAATGCCTAGCAAGGCCAATATGACAGGCATGTTTCTTTCGAAAGGTGTCATTTTAAAATGAATATCCATTTCCCGAGCACCATGGAGTATGGCTTCGAAATTTGTGAAGCCAAGAGAGATGGCAATAGGCAGCCCTATACTTGACCATAGCGAATAACGGCCACCCACCCATTCTTGAAACTCTAGAATTTGTGATGAATCTATACCAAAAGCTAAAGCATTTTCACGTTTAGCCGTTATTCCAATCACATGTGTGGATGATTGTGCTTGCGATAGCCCCAAGTTCTCTTCTAGCCAGTCTATAGCAGAATGGGCATTAAGCATCGTCTCTTCAGTGGTGAAGGACTTGCTGGCAATAATAATTAGGGTGCTCTCAGGGTTTAGGTTTTTGGTTGTTGTGAGTATTTCTGCGCCATCGGCGTTTGATACGAAGTGTATTTTGAGGGCGGGATGAGCATATGCCTTAAGGGCTTGGCAGGCCATCCTAGGGCCAAGCTCTGAGCCACCTACACCCAAGTGAATAACATCAGTTATGGCTTTCCCCGTGGAACCTAACCACTTTCCCTGCCGTATTTGATCACTGATAGAGGAGACTTGTTCCAGCTCCTGTTCAATGAGTGGGTGTACAGGTATTCCGTTATGGATGTAATTGTCTTCAGTCTTACCCCTTAATGCTACGTGTAATACAGCTCTTTGTTCTGTTGTGTTAATAGGTTCTCCAGCAAACATGGCCTCAGTGTGAGCACTTAAGGCAGATTGGTCGGCCAGAGACAGCAGCGATGACATCACCTGATCATCAATCAAGTTTTTGGAGTAGTCTAAAAAGAGTTCGTCATGCTGTATCGAAAACTGCTTGCATCGAGCTGGATTCTTATTGAATAACTCTGGAATACTTTGATTCTGAATTGATTCTTTTAAATTAAGAAGTTCATGCCATGCGGGCAAGCCAGTAGGAGATGAGCCTGAACTATTAAAGGTCAATGATATGAACTCCTAATCCGTTGCTGGTTCAAGTGTATGAAAGGTAGAGATCTTTTGTCCAAGGTATACCGTTGGCTACACATAATATTACCTGCAGGGTCATTCAGAAGGTTTAGTCTTAGACCTTTGCAATACCGCCTGATTTGGCGGTGCCATAGGATATCAATAATTCTATGTTTATGCAGTATTTTGCTACCTACAAGGCACTATACGAGCGCCAGACAGGTATCCAACATGCGGTTTGAAAACCCCCATTCGTTATCGTACCAGGAGAGGACTTTAACGAGATTCCCTTGTGCGCGGGTATGAGAGGCATCAAAGACACTTGAATAGGCAGTATGATTGAAATCTATGGAAACTAGAGGCTGTTCAGTATAGCCAAGAATACCCTTAAGGCCGTGTGTTGCCGATTCTTGCATGATGGCATTGACCTCTTTCGTTGTTGTTTCTCGCTTTGTCACGATAGTTAAATCAACCAGCGATACGTTGGCGGTGGGTACCCGAACAGCCATACCATCTAACTTGCCAGCTAGTTCCGGGAGTACAAGCCCAATAGCCTTTGCAGCACCTGTTTTTGTAGGAATCATTGACTGGGTGGCCGAGCGTGCTCTGTAGAGGTCGGAGTGATAAACATCGGTCAAGTGTTGATCATTAGTATAGGCGTGTATTGTTGTCATAAAGCCAGATTCAATACCCATTGCATCATGTAATGGTTTGATAAGAGGCGCTAAGCAGTTAGTAGTACAAGAAGCATTAGAAACAATTTTATGATCTGGTGTCAGCATATGGTCATTAATACCAAAAACCACGGTGGCATCCATGTTTTTTCCTGGGGCAGATACCAGGACTTTTTGAGCGCCTGCCTCAAGGTGTCCAGCAGCCTTCTCCCGTTCGGTAAATGCGCCGGTGCACTCAAAAACTACGTCAACCTTCAGTTCACGCCATGGAAGCTTGGTGGGGTCTGGCTCTGAAAGCACTTGGATATGATCATCGCCAATAATCAGCGAATGTTCATCATGATTCACTACTTGACCGAAGCGGCCATGAACACTGTCATATTGGGTTAGATGTGCGTTGATAGAGACATCACCCCGGTCATTAATCGCAACAATTTCAATTTTCTCCTTTAGCTTGGGGCGCTCATAAAAAGCCTTGAGAATATTTCGGCCAATACGGCCGTAACCGTTGATAGCTATACGTACCATCGTTTCTTTCCTTCTACATCAAAGACGGGTGGTTATTCCTGTTACCAATAGTTCTACAGCCTATTCACACACTATACCTATATACTTATGGCACTCCTTGTTCTTGTCAATGATGGTTGGGCCAAATCAATTGTGGGTAATATAGTTTTTCGGCTTGACTACATACGTTCACTTTCATATATTACGCGCCCTTACGCACTCGTAGCTCAGCTGGATAGAGTACTCGGCTACGAACCGAGCGGTCGAAGGTTCGAATCCTTCCGAGTGCACCAAATTAAAAACCCTGGTTCTTTGAGCCGGGGTTTTTTCGTTTCACACTCTTCAAAATCCGATGCCCTTGTATGGCGGGGCTTGCAGCCTACATGGCGTTTTTCTGTTCCTCCTGGCTACGCCAATTATTTTCGTTTATGTTCGCACTGTTTCCCCAATCTCGGCCGTATCTATCGGAGCCGAAAAAGGCGACTGTGCTAGTTTTGTGCTAATCGCTTTGGGTTGTGCCAATTTGTCCGCGAAAACTTGTAAATGTTCAGCTGACAAATGGGCAT
>JBALVP010000004.1:0-28196 GCA_036961395.1 Porticoccus sp. | reverse complement strand
TTACTACGATTTTTATATTAAAGGTGATGAGCGAGTTGCTGGGCGTGATGTGATCATTGTTCATGTTGTACCTAAAGATGACTTTCGTTATGGGTATGTGTTGGGCATTGACAAAGAAACTGGGCTCTTACTGCAATCCATGTTGATTGGTAACAAAAAGCGAGTATTGGAACGATTTCAGTTCGTGGATATCTCCATCGGTGTCCTGATTGATGATATGGCGCTGGAGCCAACAGATGCAGAACATCATCTGGCTTCGTTAGATGCGCTCCCTTGCCTTGACCCGATGGCTTCAAGCTCTTCTACAAAGAATGTTAGACAGTGGGAAGTCTCATGGCTGCCACCAGGATTTTCCATGGCTGGGTCTCATCGATCAACTGAAACGCACCGCGAAACACTGATTTATACCGATGGTCTTACTGTGTTTTCTGTATTTATTGATGAAGGTGAGGTCGCTAATTTACCAAGAATACAGGCTCAGAGGGGGGCAACAGTAGCCTTCCTCATTCGTATGGATATTGGGAATAACAACTACGCCATCTGTGTTGTTGGTGAAATCCCCCTTAAAACAGCCAAACAAGTGGCTGAATCTATAACCAAATTACAGTAATCCCTGTTTAGCGTTGTAACTATTTATGGGCACTCTCTAACGTTGGTGTTGAAGACTGATTATAATTGTCGGACTAGTTTGATTTAAGAAGGTTATTCAGTGATACGGGAAACGGGTCGAGTGGTTGCCATAGAAGATGATAGCGTATGGATTGAAACCATACAGCAGTCAGCTTGCCAGACTTGCGTAGCCGAAAAAGGCTGTGGCCAGAGTTTAATCGCTAAAATGACGGGTAAAACTACAGCGATTAGAGTCTTGCCTGGCCAATGTGATATTAGTCATATTGGGATGGACGATAGTGTTGTTATTGGTATTCCTGAGCATGTGGTGGTCAGCGGCACGTTGCTGATCTATTTGCTGCCGTTACTGACGATGATTACCGGTATTCTACTGACCGACTCTCTGACCACGACGAGCTCAACAGGCGATCTTTATACAGTGTTAGGTGGTTTATTTGGGTTGGTGACCGGAAGCCTCATTGTCAGGGTCCACTCGCATCTCAATCGAAACAATCTTGAGGTGCACCCAGTACTCATAGAGTAGCACCCTTCATAGGCCAGCCCTTTTTATAAAACAACACTCTGTATAAAACTATTCCCTGTGAACAACCAAGTCTAACCTTTCTCAATTTTGATTGTCTGATAGAGCGACATGTTAAACATTGAGGGGAGAGCATTATGCTGAAGCAGTTCATCGCATATTTTCTGTTGGTCAACTTTCTTTTCTGTGAGGTCGGTTACGGTCATGGTTTACCAAGCTTTACGGAGTTGATTGATAACGCTTCACCTGCGGTGGTAAAAATAGAGACTGCTCGGTCAGAGCAGAGTCGAAGTGACCCTCAGCAGCCTCTTCATGAAATTCCTGAAATCTTTAAAGATTTATTTGAGCACCGACGTGGACGCCCAAAAGATGGAGGCTCTATGGGATCGGGTTTTATTATTTCCCATGACGGATATATTCTTACTAACCATCATGTTGTAGATGATGCAGGTGAAATTGTTGTTCGATTGCTGGACCGCCGTGAGTTTAATGCAAGAATCATTGGCTTTGATCAGCGTTCTGATCTTGCATTACTTAAAATTGAGTCGGATAACTTGCCAGCACTGAAATTCGCAAAACCCGATAAGCTTAAAGTGGGTGAGTGGGTGGTAGCCATCGGTTCTCCATTTGACCTGGACTATTCAGCGAGTGCGGGGATTATTAGTGGTATTGGTCGGAGTATTCCCACAGAGAAAGGTGATAATTACGTTCCTTTTGTGCAGAGTGATCTTGCCATTAATCCAGGCAACTCAGGTGGGCCGCTCCTCAATCTTGATGGAGAGGTCGTCGGGATTAATTCGCAGATATTTACTCGATCAGGTGGCTCTAACGGCGTCTCATTTTCTATCCCTGTGAGTGTCGCCATTGAGGTGGTTAATCAATTAAAGTCGAAAGGGCATGTGGATAGGGGCTGGCTTGGTGTTTATATACAGGATGTGGATAAAGATTTAGCGAGATCACTGGGCCTAAGCAGCCCCCACGGGGCATTGATTGCTCAAGTTCAGCTTAATAGCCCTGCTGCCAAAGCTGGTGTCCTGGCTGGGGATGTTATTGTCAGCGTTGATGGCCAGAATATTGTCGAATCAAGCGACCTTCCACATGTAGTTGGTCTTATTACTCCGGGTAAAAAGGTTGAGGCTGAGCTTATTCGTGAGGGTAAAGCTAAGGTTCTGAATATTGTCATCGGTGCACTGCCTGGTGCTGATTTAGTCGTTAAAACAATTGATCGCCCCGATAAACTTGGTTTGATTATTTCTGCTGTGGAAGATGATGAGGTGAGTCGATGGCGGAGGGGTGTCATGGTCATGCTGGTTGTTCCTGAGTCTCCGGCCCATCATGCAGGGCTTCGTCCCGGGGACATTATTGTACAAATAGGTCTTAGCAGTATTGATAGTCCCGACCAGTATTACGATAGATTAGAAAAACTACCTCAGGATCAGCCTGTAGCAATCCGGTTTGTTCGCCAAGGTCGATCAATTTTTAGTAGCATACAAATCGAGGAATGATCGATTTGATTGTCTGCCAGAAGTTGTCGTTCAGATTGACACTGAATCGTTTCCATATATAAGGCAATTCGTGGCTTCAATGTGCCAAATAGGCTAGACTGCACGCCCAAAATTAACCCACATGCCATTACTGGCAGCTAACCTAAACTGAAGCGCTGTGTCTGACTTAAGTCATATCCGAAACTTTTCCATTATTGCTCACATCGACCATGGAAAATCTACTATAGCTGATCGTTTTATCCAAGAGTGTGGCGGCCTTTCCGAGCGTGAAATGGCTGAACAAGTTCTCGATTCCATGGATATTGAGCGAGAGCGAGGGATCACCATTAAAGCCCAGAGTGTGACTCTGGATTTCACCTCCAAAGATGGTCAAACCTACCAGTTAAACTTCATTGATACCCCTGGGCATGTAGATTTTTCTTACGAAGTGTCTCGTTCACTTGCTGCGTGCGAAGGGGCTCTTTTGGTCGTTGATGCAGGGCAGGGTGTTGAAGCTCAGTCTGTTGCAAATTGCTATACGGCGATTACCCAAGGGCTTGAAGTACTGCCTGTTCTAAACAAAATGGACCTCCCTCAAGCTGAACCAGAGCGGGTTATAGAAGAAATTGAGGATATTATTGGTATTGATGCTGTGGATGCTGTCCGCTGCAGTGCCAAAACAGGTATCGGTATCAACGATATTCTAGAGCAGCTCGTTGTGAAAATTCCGCCACCAACGGGTGATGTGGATGCACCGTTACAGGCGCTAATTATTGATTCTTGGTTTGATAATTATTTAGGCGTGGTTTCTCTGGTGCGAGTCACCGAGGGAACCCTCAAGTCTAAAGATAAGATTATTACGAAATCTATTGGTAAGGCTCAAATTGTTGATAGTGTCGGCATCTTTACCCCAAAACGAAAGGTCACGGGTGTACTTAGGGCGGGTGAGGTGGGGTTTGTCGTTGCCGGTGTTAAAGATATTCATGGTGCACCTGTTGGTGATACCTTTACCCATGCGAAGACACCGGATGTCCCTGCATTACCTGGTTTTCAGAAGGTTAAGCCTCAAGTTTATGCTGGCCTGTTTCCCATTAGCTCGGATGATTTCGAGGATTTCCGTGAGGCATTGTCCAAGCTCACCTTGAATGATGCGTCACTTTTCTACGAACCAGAAAGCTCAGATGCGTTGGGTTTTGGTTTTCGCTGTGGTTTTCTTGGCATGCTGCACATGGAAATCATTCAGGAGCGGCTGGAGCGTGAGTACGACCTTGACCTCATTACGACGGCCCCCACCGTTGTTTACGAAGTGCTAAAGACTGATGGCAGTCTTATTTATATCTCAAATCCATCAGACCTGCCAGACCCGGTTTATGTCGATGAAATGCGTGAACCACTCTGTGAAGCCAACATTTTGGTGCCAAAAGAGTTTGTGGGAAATGTCATGACCCTCTGTGTTCAAAAGCGGGGGACACAGAAAGACATGCAGTTTGTTGGTGGGCAGGTCTCCCTTACCTATGAAATCCCCATGAGCGAAGTGGTGATGGATTTCTTTGATCGACTGAAATCTGTCAGTCGTGGCTTTGCTTCCCTCGATTATAGTTTTACCCGGTTTGAGGCAGCCCCACTGGTCAGGTTGGACGTGTTGATCAATGGAGACAAGGTCGATGCTCTGGCTGTGATTATTCACCGCGAACATTCTCAGCAGAGAGGCCGTCAACTCACTGAAAAAATGAAGGAGTTGATTCCTCGACAGATGTTTGATGTGGCTATTCAGGCGGCTATTGGTGGACATGTCATTGCACGGACATCAGTGAAGGCACTTCGGAAAAATGTTACCGCAAAATGTTATGGTGGCGATATTTCTAGGAAGAAGAAATTGCTAGAGAAACAGAAAGAAGGTAAGAAGCGTATGAAGCAGGTAGGTAATGTGGAAATTCCTCAGTCTGCTTTCCTAGCCGTACTGAAGACGGATAGTTGACACGGCAGATAAGAGAGATAGCTGAATGGATATTAACTTTCCACTGATTCTGATGATACTGGTTGTTGTTACTGGAGTGATCTGGTTTCTAGATCGCTTGGTGTTAGCTAAAAAACGTGGTGATCAGCCCGTGCCCACCTGGGTTGAATACAGTGGCTCCTTCTTTCCCGTATTGTTGGTTGTTTTCATCCTTCGCTCCTTTTTATTCGAGCCTTTCCAGATTCCCTCTGGCTCCATGATCCCCACACTTAAGGTGGGTGACTTCATTCTCGTTAACAAGTATACCTATGGCTTGCGCCTGCCTGTTACCGGCACCAAAATTCTCCCTGTGAGTGAACCCCAGAGAGGAGATGTGATGGTGTTTTTCCCCCCGAATGATGATCGTTACTTTATCAAGCGAGTGGTTGGGTTGCCCGGTGATCGTATCCGGATCATTAATAATATGCTTTATGTGAATGACGAATTAGCGGAACAAACTGTCTTTCCCGAAATACCGAAAGATCCCCGTTTTTTGTTGATGGAGGAAGACCTGGGTGGAGTCGTGCACCAGATACAGAAACATAAGGTGGCAGGACGTCTGGGTCGAGACTACGCTATTGTGGTGCCTCAGGGGCATTATTTTATGGTGGGTGATAATAGAGATAATAGTAGTGATAGTCGTGTTTGGGGCCCTGTTCCAGAAAAGAATATTGTTGGAAAAGCCGTAGCAGTATGGATGCACTGGGAGTCGTTCAGCAGCTTGCCTAGTTTTAAGCGAATGGGCAAAATCCAGTAGTCAAAATTTGAAGTTATTAACGGAGATAGGTTCATGAAATATAATAAGCAAAAAGGGATGACTGTCCTTGGTGGGCTTACCGCATTACTTATTGTGGGATTTTTTCTGACTGCCACTTTTAAAGTGGGGCCGCTATATCTGGATAATTCCTTTGTACGTGCAGCTCTAGATTCTCTGGCTCATGAAAATGTTCACACACTGACTGATAAAGACGTTAGAAAAAAACTCAGCAGTTCTTTTGATATTAACAACGTACGTGATGTTGATACGAAACAGATAAAAATTATCCGTGAGAAAACCAAGACACTGGTTACGTTGGATTATGAAAAGCGCATTGAGTTTATGGGGAATGTCGATGTTGTTGTGCGCTTTGAAAATAGTTACGACAGCTCCAAGTAAATAGCGATAAGTAGATCATATAGGGTGGATATTACTAAACAACGTTTCTTGGATCGTATTGGTTACTGCTTTAATGACCCTACCTTGCTGGATTTAGCTCTGACCCATAGGAGTTATGGTTCTCATAATAATGAGCGGCTTGAGTTTCTTGGTGATGCCGCGCTGAATTTTATTATTGGCCATGCGCTTTATCAGCGACTACCTGATGTGAGAGAGGGTGAGCTGAGTCGCTCTCGTTCCAATCTGGTTAAAGGTGTCACACTCACTGAAATTGCTAATGAGCTACAGTTGAGTGCACACCTACATCTCGGTGCAGGGGAAATAAAATCTGGTGGTCATCGCCGGGCTTCAATTCTAGCGGATACTGTAGAAGCCATTATTGGGGCTATCTACCTTGATGGGGGTATGGCCCCTTGTGAAAGGTCTGTTCTCCAATGGTTTGAATCCAGGTTGGATAATCTTAATGACCAAGATCTTAAAGACCCAAAAACCCAGCTTCAAGAGTTTATGCAAGCGCGCGGGTGCATCTTGCCTATCTATGAGGTAGAAAGCATCTCCGGTGAGGAGCACAATCAACAATTCACTGTACATTGTAAGGTCGATGGTTTGAAAAATCCCACCATAGGTCGTGGCAGCAGTCGTCGCCATGCTGAAAAACAGGCGGCTGAATTGGCTTTAAAAGGATTAATTAAATGACCGGTACTGAACCCGCACAGCATTGCGGTTATGTGGCCATCGTAGGGCGTCCTAATGTGGGCAAATCCACATTACTTAATCATATGCTTGGCCAAAAAATTAGCATTACATCTCGCAAGCCCCAAACGACTCGGCACAATACTCTAGGCATTAAAACAGAGGGTGATACCCAGCTCATTTTTGTCGATACGCCAGGTCTTCATACGAATCAAAAGAAAGCCATTAACCAATATATGAATCGTGCTGCCGAGAGTGCTATTCGTGATGTTGATGTCATTGTTTTTGTCGTGGATCGTAGTGTCTGGACGGAGGCAGATGAGAGAGTCGCAGAAGAGGTGATGAAATCGAATTCCCCCGTCATTA
Organism: Porticoccus sp.; assembly: GCA_036961395.1. GTDB lineage: Bacteria > Pseudomonadota > Gammaproteobacteria > Pseudomonadales > Porticoccaceae > Porticoccus. Next base: position 21,351 of record JBALVP010000004.1, on the reverse strand, counting down.
TTGCGATCAATAAACTTGACCGGATGGAAAGTAAATCTGAATTGTTGCCTCACCTACAAACCCTGGCTACACGTTTACCTGAAGCTCAGCTGATACCCGTTTCTGCGCTATATGGGCAACAGCTAGAGCTTTTGGAAAAGGCTATTCAGCAGCATATACCTGAAGGTGTTCATTATTTTCCAGAAGATCAAATCACAGATCGTAGTCAACGCTTTCTTACCGCAGAGCTAGTGCGGGAAAAAATCACCCGTCAATTGGGTGCTGAAGTGCCTTATGAGGTGGCTGTTGAGATAGAGGCTTTTAAATATGAGGGAAAAATCTGTCATATTCATGCCTTGATACTGGTCGAGAGGGAAGGGCAGAAAAAAATTATTATCGGTGAGAAAGGTGCTCGATTGAAGCAAATTGGTCGAGAAGCTCGTCTTGATATGGAGCGATTGTTGGGTTGTAAGGTGATGCTCAAGTTATGGGTTAAGGTTCGCAGGGGCTGGTCTGATGATGATCGGGCACTGCGTAGCCTAGGGTATGATTAATCGTTAGAACGTATCTGACATTTAAGGGCTGATGAGACTCAATAAAGATGCCTCTGAATGAACCTCGGTATTTGTTGCATCTCATCAGGCCGAACTGGGTAGAGTGACTATGCGTGTAGATAGTGAACCAGCATTTGTTCTTCATACTCGCCCTTATCGTGAAACCAGCCAGTTGGTTGATTTATTTTCACGTCACCATGGTCGCTTTCGTGCTGTCGCTAGAGGCTTTCGCCAGACTAAAACATCGACAAAAACTCTTTCACTTTTTACGCCTTTATTGATTGATTGGACGGGGAAGTCTGACTTGAAAACCTTGGTGGGTGCTGAGCAGACAGGGATCCCTTTAATGCTGACCGGCGACCGACTCTTTAGTGGGTTTTACCTAAATGAACTGTTGCTTAGATTGTTAGCTGAGAACGACCCCCATGAATGGATTTTTGATTGTTATCTCGAAATAATGAATAAATTGGTTGATGGTAATCAGGTTGAGCCTGCACTGCGACAATTTGAGACCTGCTTATTGGAAGGCATTGGCTATGCGCTGGTACTTGATACAGATGCAGAATCAGGAGAGCCTGTCGCGCCGGATCTGTGGTATTGGTTCGATCCTACGGTCGGCTTGGTTGCTCGACCTTTTGTTCGTAGTGAGCAGCGTGCTCCCAATTGGTTTCAAGGTGAAGAACTTATTGCTATTGGTCATGGTGATGATTCTAATTCATCAATCGGTCAGTCTAAAAAAAGGTTGATGCGTCTTGCGTTACTTCCGCATCTAGGGGGTAAACCCTTACGTAGTCGAGAGTTGTTTCGTCACTGAAAATGAGCTTGTATAGGGTCTGGTGATTGGGAGTTATCATGATTATTGGTATTGGCACTGATATTGTGCAAATAGCCCGGGTTAAAAGTGTTCTTGAGCGTCATGGACGTTCTTTTGCAGAAAGAATTTTGTGTCCTGCAGAGCTGGCTATTTTTGACAATAAGAAGCAGCCTGAGACATATTTGGCTAAACGTTATGCAGCCAAGGAGGCGGCGAGCAAGGCGTTGGGAACTGGGATTGGCGCTATTTCCTGGCAGGATATAGAGGTGAGCAATAATAGTGCCGGTGCACCGTTACTTGCTCTTAGTGGTGCAGCTCAGTCTCGCATGATGGAGATGGGTGCTAGTCAGGTGTTGGTCAGCCTGTCCGATGAGCGTGATTTTGTTGTAGCTTTTGTTACGCTTTCTGGTGGTTAGTCTACCGGTTTGGGGTTTTAATCATGTCAGTGAAATGATGAGAATGTGTACCTGTTACGTCACCCATCCGAATTTACTCAATAACGGGTTTGAAGGTGGTTATCATGAATCTATCTTTGAGTTTGGACAGTATTCCGAGTAATGATACATGCCTCGTCATAAAATACAGTCTTTAAACAAAGCACTATTTAATAGTGTAGTCGTGCGTTTATTTTGGTTGAGATATTGATGTCGTACCCAACGATTGAATCCTGTGTGGGGGAAACTCCGCTTGTACAATTACAACGTCTTCCAGGCGAAACAAGCAATACACTGCTTGTGAAGCTGGAGGGTAATAACCCAGCCGGTTCCGTCAAGGACAGGCCTGCCATGAGTATGATTCAGCAGGCTGAGGCCCGTGGTGACATTTGCCCTGGTGATACGCTTATCGAAGCGACTTCGGGCAACACCGGCATTGCCCTGGCGATGGCTGCGGCTATTAAAGGCTACAAAATGGTATTAATCATGCCAGAGAATAGTACCGATGAGCGAAAAGCGGCTATGAGGGCATATGGTGCTGAATTGATCCCTGTCACCAAGGAAGCCAGTATGGAAGGTGCACGTGATTTAGCTAAAGCGATGGAAGCTGAGGGGAAGGGCAAAGTATTAGACCAGTTTGGCAATATGGATAATCCCTTGGCCCACTATCAACATACTGGGCCTGAAATATGGCAGCAAAGCAATGGTAAGGTGACCCATTTTGTCAGTTCTATGGGGACGACGGGCACTATTATGGGGGTCTCCCGTTACCTGAAAGAGAAAAATCCGGCTATTCAAATCATTGGTTTGCAGCCTGAAGAGGGTGCCAGTATCCCTGGTATTCGGCGCTGGCCAAAAGAATACCTACCCGAGATTTTTGATGCGTCTCGAATTGACGGCACTATGGACATGGGACAGCAGGAAGCAGAGGTGTGTATGCGAAGGTTGGCTTGTGAAGAAGGAATATTCTGTGGCGTCTCATCAGGTGGTGCGGTGGCAGGAGCCCTAAGATTGTCAGCTAACGTTGAAAATGCTGTGATTGTGGCCATTATCTGTGATCGAGGAGATCGTTACTTGTCTTCAGGCATTTATTAGTTATTAACTAATAAATGATTTGGTGCAGCTAATCACCATGATAGGGAGAGCTCCAATGCAATTTAGCGCCTGTCAGTGTCCATACTAGGTCTAACTTTGGAGTACATATACTCCTCCCGTGATAATGAATGGATTGTATTTAGGTAGAACCATCTATGGTACAGGTTAGGAGCCGTCACCCCCTTCATGATATTGGGGATATTTGCATTGATCAGTGGGTCACAGACCTGCTCGCTAAAGTGACTGAAAAAAGCTTTTCCCAAAAAACCCTTGTGGCTGCATGTGTATTGGCTCGAGACTCTGAAGCAAGTGCCAGCCCCGTCAATGACCAGGTTTGGGCAGCTACAGTCAGTAGCTTTCGAACGGGTATGGAAATGGCGGAAATTCTTACCGAACTCCATCTTTATGACCAGGATAGTCTTGTAACAGCTATTCTCTACCGCGCTGTTAGGGAAGGCCGATTGTCAATGGAAACGGTGCGAAATCAATTTGGTGAGAGCGTGACTAAATTGATTGGTAGCGTCCGAAAGATGGCTGTCATTAGTACCTTGAGAGCCGATGGTGATGATGGTGTATTCGGCCATACTGGGACGGTACAAGCGACTAAAGTTAGAGAAATGCTTGTTTCAATTATTGATGATGTGCGAGTGGCGCTGATTAAAATTGCGGAGCGAACCTGTGCCATTCGTGCCTTGAAAACAGCATCACAAGAAAAGCGCTTACGGGTGGCTCGAGAAATCTTTGATGTCTACGCACCCCTGGCTCATCGTCTGGGTATTGGCCAGCTAAAGTGGGAGCTGGAGGATCTTGCTTTTCGGTATCTTGAAACCGATGAATATATGCGTATTGCTCGATTGCTTGATGAGCGGAGAATGGATCGCCAGCACTATATCAAGGAGCTGATCAGTACCCTTGAGATGGAGCTTACGAAGGCCGGTATTAAGGGCGATATCGCCGGCCGGGCCAAACATATTTATAGTATTTGGCGAAAAATGCATCGTAAGGATATTGGTTTTTCACAAATTTACGATATTCGTGCCGTCAGGGTACTCGTTCCTACCATTGCAGACTGTTATACCTTGTTGGGCATCGTTCACAGCCACTGGCGGAATATCCCCAATGAATTCGACGACTATATAGCCTCACCAAAAGAGAATGGTTACCGTTCATTGCATACGGCCGTTATTGGTCCTCATCGAAAAGTGCTGGAAATTCAAATTCGTACTTATGAGATGAATGACGACGCTGAGTATGGTGTTTGTTCTCATTGGCGTTACAAGGGCACAGATACCAAATCTACAGCAAATAGTTATGAAGAGAAAATTTCATGGCTTCGACAAGTATTGGAATGGCATGAAGAAATTGAAGATGATCATGTGAAGGAATTACTCAGTCGTGATAATGCGACTGATCGAATTTATGTCTTTACGCCAGAAGGGCATGTTGTTGATCTTGCTGTAGGTTCCACATCGTTGGATTTTGCCTATAGGGTACATACCTCTATTGGGCACCGATGCCGAGGTGCCAAAGTGAATGGAAAAATAGTGCCGCTTAATACCGCACTCCATACGGCCGATCAGGTATCAATACTAACAGGTAAACAGGAAGCACCCAGTCGCGATTGGTTGTCTCCAGCACTTAACTACTTACACACCGCCAGAGCGCGCGCCAAGGTCCAACAATGGTTTAGACAACAAAATCGGGAACAAAATCTCGTCGCCGGTAAGGCTATTCTTGATCGTGAATTTCGCCAACTGAATATCAAAAAAGTTGATCTTGATACGATATCAGAAAAATATAATAAACATGGTGTAGACGGCCTCTATGCGGCGATTGGTGCCGGAGATGTAGGGATAGACCAAGTTATCAATGCTGCGTTGGCACTACTGGATATGACCAGAAAGCAACGCAAGACTTTCCCCACTGCTCCAGCCAAGGCAAGCCGCTATGCTGAATCGGAAGTATATATCTATGGTGTGGGTAATCTGCTGACTCGTATTGCTCACTGTTGTAGTCCGGTTCCAGGGGACCAGATTGGCGGCTATATCACGAGTGGACGGGGTGTTTCAGTACACCGCAAAGACTGTGGTAACTTGCTGCGGCTACAGGCTGGCGAGCCGGAGAGAGTACTTGAAGTCAGTTGGGGCCGTGCTCCAAAACAAGTTTATCCTGTAAAAATCACACTTGATGCCTATGATAGAGCTGGCCTGTTGAGAGATATTTCAATGGTGCTTGATATGTCAGGCCTCAATATTTTGGCGATGGCTTCCAAAAGTGATGAGACTCATATGGGGGTTTCGGTTCGCATGGATATCACTGTAGAAGTGCCGAGTATTGAGGCGTTAAGCACCGTTATGGCTCGTCTGAGTAAAATTCCAAATATGACGAATGTTCAGCGTGTGGATGAATATTAAGGTGTTCAGATGATTGCCAAACGATATCAATTGGAAGATTTGTTGTACATGATGCAGCGCCTTCGTGATCCGGAAACAGGTTGCCCTTGGGATTTAAAACAGACGTTTGAAACCATTGTTCCTTATACACTGGAAGAGGTGTATGAGGTGGTTGATACCATCGAACGACAGGATTATGCACATCTCAAGGAGGAACTGGGGGATCTGCTGTTTCAGGTTGTGTTCTACAGTCAAATGGGTGAGGAGCAAGACCTGTTCTCCTTTGATGACATTGTTTCAGTATTAGTAAAGAAGCTTGTTACCCGACATCCCCATGTATTCCCTGCAGGAACGTTGATAAGTGAACGGGAAGCTGGAGTTGTGCCTGAAGAGGTAAAGATAAAACAGACTTGGGAGTCCATTAAGACTTCAGAAAGGAAAGAAAAAGGCCGTCATTCAGTGCTGGCTGATATCCCGTTAAGCTTACCCGCATTAACTCGGGCAACTAAGCTGCAAAAGCGAGTTGCAAACCATGGTTTCGATTGGCCCTCTATTGATGGCGTGGTGGACAAGCTTGATGAAGAAACCGCTGAGTTAAAAATGGCTCTTCAACAGGGTGATCAAGAAAATATCGAAGAAGAATTAGGGGATTTAATGTTTACCATGGTTAACCTCTGTCGCCATGCGGGGTTCGATGCTGAAACTACGTTGCGTAAGTCTTCTAGAAAGTTTGAACATCGTTTCCAGCATATTGAGAATAGGGTGGCTGATAAGGGAAGCACACTGAAGAAAACAAGTCTGGATGAACTAGATCAACTCTGGGATGAGGCGAAGCGGCTATAGTCCCATCAGGCCAAAAGCCACTGGTTATCTTGTGGTCAGATGCATTTATGTGTAAGGTTTGCGGCCAATAATTACCAATGGGGTAACGAGTTAATCATATACCCCCAGAAAACCGGAGATCATTAATGAGAATTATTCTGTTGGGCCCGCCCGGTGCAGGCAAGGGCACCCAAGCTGCCTACATTACTGAGAAGTTTGGCATTCCTCAAATTTCCACCGGCGACATGCTGCGTGCAGCAGTAAAAGCGGGAACTGAGCTTGGCCTTAAGGCCAAGGGTATCATGGCATCTGGTGGGTTAGTTTCAGACGACCTGATTATTGCTTTGGTTAAAGAGCGTATTCAAGAGCCAGATTGTGTCAATGGCTTCCTATTTGATGGTTTCCCTAGAACTATTCCTCAAGCAGAAGCTCTCTTGGCGGAAGGTGTTGCTATCGACAAGGTGATTGAAATCCATGTGGCAGATGAAGAGATCATTGCTCGTTTAAGTGGCCGCCGGGTTCATGAAGGTTCAGGACGTGTCTATCACATCATTCACAATGCGCCTAAGCAGGAAGGTATTGATGATGTAACGGGTGAGCAATTGATTCAACGTGAAGATGACACAGAAGCAACTGTACGTAATCGTCTGGATGTTTACCACGATCAAACGAAACCACTGGTAGACTTCTATCAGGGCTTATCTACATCTCAACCTGATACAGCTCCAGCTTATGCTCGAGTCGATGGTGTGGGTCCATTGGATGAAGTTCAGTCTCGCTTAGAAGCTACGCTGGCCTGAAATCAGTAACTCATGCAAAATGGGCTCTTCGGAGCCCATTTTTTTTACCTTAATTAAGCTGTTTGTATCTAATGAAAAAATCCGCTGTTATTTTGGTTAATCTTGGCACACCTGATGTGCCGACAACCGGTGCTGTCCGCCATTTTTTAACCCCCTTTCTTTCTGATTACCGTGTGGTTGAAGCACCGCGACTATTATGGTGGTTTTTATTAAGGCTGATTGTTATTCCTCTGCGTGCAAAAAAAGTGGCTAATGCATACCGTGAAATTTGGTGGGATGAAGGCGCTCCCTTGAGGGTTATTAGTCACCGCCAGGTATCGGCTTTACAGACCATGCTAGATACGGAGTATGGCAACAGTGCACCGTTAGTGATGTCTGCAGAGACCTACGGGAAGTCCTCCCTTGCTTCAAATTTTTCAGCTTTAAAAATACAGGGTATTGAACGGTTTGTTGTGGTTCCTCTGTACCCACAGTATTCAGGCTCAACAACGGGTGCAATATATGACCAATTGGCAGATATCGTCAGAGGAGAGAGAAATGTACCTGATATCAGCACCATCAAATCATTCCATGATCAACCTGAATATATAGCCGCATTATCACAGAGCGTTTTGAATCATTGGGAAAAACATGGTCGAAAGCAAAAATTACTCATCTCATTCCACGGGATCCCTCAGGAATATGTTGATAAGGGTGACCCTTACTATGAGCAATGTATGGCAACGGCTGAAGCATTGTCATTGGCATTGCAGCTAGAGGCATCTGATTGGAAGGTTGGGTTTCAGTCACGATTTGGACCAAAAAAATGGTTGCAGCCTTACACCGATGAACAATTAAAGAGGTGGGTGAAGGAGGGCGTTGAATCTGTGGATATTATCAGCCCAGCATTTGTCGCAGATTGCCTCGAAACTCTCGAGGAATTAAATATTAGTTATCGGAAGCTGTTTATGGATGCTGGTGGTGTGGAGTATAGCTACATTCCATGTGTGAACGATTCGCCTGAATTTATTAAATCCCTTCTCTGTTTAGTTAACCAGAAGCTCCTATAAAATAGATAAAATTTCAAATTGGGCACTATTTTCAACTAATTTGGTGAAATTAGTTGTTTTTAGTGGATTAATTTTTTTTATTGCATAAACTTTAACCATCATCAATTTTTGTTAATAAGCTAATATACTTTATATCCCTAGAGTGTAAGGAGAAACACAATGGCTCGCGTTGCAAAAAAAACGGCTATAAAAAAACCAGTACGTAAAATCGTTGCTAAAAAACCTAAAGCAAAAGCAAAAGCAAAAAAAACAACCTCTGTATTTGATAAAGCCGTGGCTCTCGTGAAGTCTATTGAAAAAGAAATTAATTTACAGACAAAAAAAGTAGTTGCGGCTAGAAAAAAAGCAGCTGCGAGTCGTGCTAAGGTTGCTAAAAAGGCCACGAAGGCATCTGAAGCTGCCGTTAAAAAGGCCGTGAAGGATGTACGTAGTCATGTGAGCAAGCTGGATAAGCTTACTGCCAAAAGTGCTATTGGAAAGGCAGAGCTACGAGCCGCTAAACTCGTAGCTCAGGTGAAGGCTCTAGAAGAAAAGGCACTGGCTCGGGTGGCCAAGGCGGAGAAAAAGCTGGAAGGTGTGGTAAAGGCTGATTTAGCGAAGGCGCTGAAGCGCTATGAAAAGTCATGGACAAACCAGCGGGCAAAAGATATCGCTCGTCAGCTTAAGGCTGTCGAGAAATCAGCTGTTTCCAGAGTAAAGACCGCAGAAAAGCGTTTGCATAAACAAGCGGCAGCTGTGATTAAAAAGGCAGAATCAAAAGTAGTATCTCTTAAAAATGCGGGAAGTAAGGCGTCAGCCAAACGTGGACCAGGTCGTCCAAAAAAAGCGGTGACAACCACAAAGAAAAAATCTGCGGCTAAAAGTGGGCCAGGTCGCCCCAAGAAAGCAGCCGTAGCAAAGGCTACAACGAAGAAGGCAGCCACTAAAGCTGCTACTAAAAAAGCACCGGCTAAAAAGGCACCCGCTAAAGCTACTACTAAAAAAGCACCAGCTAAAAAGGCAGCAGCTAAGCGTGGAGCAGGTCGCCCAAAGAAATCAGTGACAGCAGCAAAGGCCGTAGCAAAACCAGCAGTTAAAAAAGCAACAACAAAGAAAAGTACAGTGGCTAAGAAGCCCGCTGCCAAAAAACCTGCTGTGAAAAAGCCAGCGGTTAGAAAGCCAAAGGTAAAAAAAGTAGTTACTCCAAAGCCTAAAGCTTCTGGGGCTTCGCCTAGTACAGATAAGCCAACAGTAAGTTAATTAATCGGGGTGCTTAGAGCTTGGAAAAAGTACTAAAACCGGCTCTGTTCTTACATGTAAAAAGGTTACAATCCCCCGCTCGACGGGGGTTTTTTTTGCCGTGACAAATATTCTTGCCATTGATACATCAACACCAGCTTGTTCCGCAGCTCTCTTGTGTGGCGATGAGCAGATTTCTCGTCACCAGCTTGGGCGTAGAGAGCATACGCGCCTTATCTTACCTATGGTTGATGAGGTGCTCAGTGAGGCAGGATTAGTGCTTTCGCAGATAGATGCTTTGGCGTTTACTGCTGGCCCTGGTTCGTTTACAGGTATCCGTATTGGTTTTGGTGTGGTGCAGGGATTGGCATTTGGCGCGGATATACCTGTTCTCCCAGTATCAACCTTGGGGGCATTGGCTCATACCGCGATTAGAAAGCTGGATATTTCAGCAAAAACGTACGTATTACCAATGCTTGATGCTCGTATGGATGAAGTTTACTGGAGTTTGTTTGAATATAATGGGGCAGAGTTAAACCGTGTTCATGGTGATAACCTAACGCCCCCTGAAGACATCACTTCTCTTTTTTCTGGCGCAGCCCATGCTGTTGTAGGTGATGGCTGGAATTACGCAGATCGTATTCTTTTAAAGCCAGGAGTATTTGATTCTACGCTGCTACCTGAAGCTAGAGATGTGCTCTCCATTGCTTTGCGAGAGTTAAAAGCCGGAAAGGCGTGCTCCATTGATCAGGCTCAACCTGTATACCTGAGAAATAACATTACCTGGAAAAAACGTCAGCGGTTACGACAAGTGACATGAATGACCATCAAGAATAACAAAGGTCGAGAATAACATTGGAAACAGTGCAGATCGTTTTTCTGGCAATAATTCAGGGACTCACAGAGTTTTTACCTATTTCCAGTTCTGCTCATCTTATTTTGCCATCAGCTCTTTTGGGTTGGAATGATCAGGGGCTTGCCTTTGATGTGGCAGTGCATATCGGTTCATTAGTAGCCGTTTTGATGTATTTTCGCCAAGATATTAAAGTGTTGGTCGTGTGTTGGTGTCAGAGTCTCACCGGGGGCCAACAAACACCAGAAAGTCGCTTGGGTTGGCAAATCATTTTAGCCACTATCCCCGCAGGCTTGGCAGGACTTTTTCTGGGTGATTTGATTGAGCTTCATCTACGCTCCATCGCTGTCATTGCATTTACCACTATTGTGTTCGGTATCCTTTTAGGCCTGTCGGATAAATTTAGTTTGAGGGTCAAAAACCTCCATCAGTTTACCTGGCGCTCAGCTTTAATTGTGGGGTGCGCCCAAGCTCTCGCGTTAATTCCCGGAACATCCCGGTCTGGCATTACCATTACTGCTGCATTGGCCTTGGGGTTTGATCGTATCGCGGCGGCAAGGTTTTCGTTTCTACTAGCCATCCCCGTTATTGTATTGAGTGGTGGTTATAAAGTGATGCAGTTGCTGCAACTCACAATGGTGCCCTGGTTTGATATTCTACTGGGTGCGGTGTTATCGGCCGTTACCGCCTACTGCTGTATTCATGTCTTTCTTACCTGGGTTAATCGAATCGGAATGCTGCCCTTTGTGGTGTATCGAATGATTCTTGGGGCTATTTTGATCGCTATCCTCTTGAATGGTTAGCAATACATCATGTCGCGTTTATCTTGATGCGGTGATATGGCAACTATTATGCGGCCGTAAATAACCCAAGCTATACTGTCACTAGGTGACTTGTTGTTGAGTTACCGGCAGGGATTGGCGGACCTTGGTAGCTAAATCGAGTTCATTGTTAGCTGAAATGTTTAAACTCAAAACTTTCCGCCCATTCATGACAGGTGAGATAGGTAGGTAATATGAATAGTCAGAGAAAAATTGGTGTTTTTGTACTAATGCTTATGATCAGTTTCACTGTGAATGCTGAGAAGGTCTATGAGCGTACGAATTCACAAGGAGTCGAGGAGTTCAGCGATCAACCGGGCTCTGATGCTGAGGTTATTGATGTAAAACCAAATGTTGTGGACGTTGTTCTACCAGAGCCCGTAGAGCCACGGCCTGACTCAGCTAAGCCGGCGTCGCGTGAACAAGGCAGCGTTAGGGTTGTTGTAGGCGAGGGTGAAGAACATGAGGGCAGCAGCAGTTACTACGATGATGAAGAGAGGAGACGTGATCGTGAGGACCGTGAGCGTCGTGTGAATCATGAGGATCATGAGAATCGTGAGGATCGTGAGGATCGTGAGCGTCGTGTGAGTCATGAGGATCGTGAGACTCACCAGCCTCGTCAGCAGCATAAGGGAGCTGCGCGTGGCGCTGGGGGTCATAGATAAATTTTTTGTCTCTGGCCTTTAAGTCTAGCAGGGGCTCTATAGCTGGGCTCTAGTTTTTACTAAAGTTCCAATTGTAATTACAAGTGGTAATAGGACGCAGGAATTGGTGACGCTAGTAGCTCGGGCACCTGGATGAAAAAGAGTAATTTGAAGAAACAGAGAGGGTGGCACTGGGTTACCCATGCCTTGCTATGGGTATTAAGCTTACCCTTGGGACTGCTTATTATTTGCGTCGTTTTATGGTCATTTCTTGATGATGATGATTACCGGGTAGCCCTTATCTGGGGGGTTGATCACTTCCTTGACAGCTCGCTGGAAATAAAAGGGCCATTTTCGATCAGTTTTGGCAAAGAACTGGAGATTGCAGCAAGAGAGGTTTATTTAAAAGCCAATGATGGTAGTTATGAGCTGTCTGTTGGTGATTTCTCTGGACGACAGCAACTTGGTTCGTATTTTAAAACGGGCACATGTTGGATCAAATCTCTGACACTTGTCGATGTCCATGTCGATATCACGGAGCAACAGCCTAGTGAAGAAAGCTGGCTGGAAAATTTTTCTATCCCACCCATCATTATAGAAAAAGTAGATATACAGAATATTACCGTTGTCTACCAGCAACGTGATCAGAGCGAGTCCGATACATTTACGCTAAGCAAATTGATTGTCGATGACTCCCTAAATCAGGGGCCTGTGAAAGTATATGGGACAGGGACTCTGGCTTCCCGCTCTTTTATCCTAGAAGGCACCTTGGGGGCTCTATCCAAAATCCACGATGACAGCCAAATTTACCCTATTGATTTAAGTTTAAGCAGCGACACCCTAGAGGCGACCATAAGCGGGGGGATAAGTGACCCTATCACTGGTCAAGGGCTAGAGTTGCAATTGGAAATCAATGACGCTCATTTTGGCAGCGTACTTCAACTCTTTGATAGCACTCTTCCTAAGCTGGACAAATTGCACCTTGCTGCAGGCATTAGTGGAGATATCTCGGCTCCACGGCTTGAGAGTGTGGTAGTGAGCTTGGATGGCATAGAGGCAGGCAGTTTAGAGGCAAAGGTACAGGGGGCTGTTGGCAACCTAGTATTGATGGAAGGATTACAGCTAGATGTGAGCCTAAAGATACCAGATTTAACGGGCCTGTCAGCTTCGGGGCTCTCTGCTTTGGGTTTATTTGAGGAACCGATTAATGAGGAGCTACTGGCATTAGATTCTGTGAATTTCAATGGCCGACTCACAGGTGATTTTGCTGCTCTAGGCCTAGATAACGTGGCAATGAACTTGAAGGGGTTGAGTGGTGTTGAGTTAAACCTTCAGGGGGCTGTTGATAATGTCGTGTCAATGAAAGGGTTGCACGTTGACGTCAGCCTGAAGGCACCAAATTTAACGGGTTTGTCTACCCTAGACCTACTCGGCGAAGAACCTGTGAATGAGAAGCTACTGGCGCTTGGTCCTGTGAACCTTAACGGCACTCTAACGGGTGATCTTACTGCACTGCGGTTGGATAATGCGGCACTGAGCCTAAAGGGGCTAGAAGGTATCGAGGTGAAGCTTCAGGGTTCTGTCGGCAACCTGGCATCAATGAAAGCCTTGCAGTTGGATGTGAGCCTGACTGCACCAAATTTAATGGGTTTATCTGATCTGAATTTATTGGGTGAAAACCCTGTTAATGAGGAACTGCTAGCGCTTGGCCCCGTGGACCTCAGTGGAAAACTAACTGGTGATATCACTGCCCCGCGGCTGGATAGTGCTGTGATGACGCTAAATGGACAAGCTGACATAGCGGCAAAGGCGCAAGGGAGTATTGGTAACTTAGCGTCAATGCAAGGGATGCACTTGAATGTAGGTATAACTGCACCTGATTTAAAGAGCGTAGCCGACCTAGTTAATGTGGAGCAATTTATCGACGAGCCACTTGATAAAGAGCTATTAGCATTGGGCCCTATCGATATCACTGGTATTTTTTCTGGTGATATGAAGAAACAGAATATTGACAAAATAAGCATAAATGTTGGGCCAAGTGACAATCTCATTATGAAGGCAAGTGGCGCCGTCAGAATGAATCTTCCCAAAACGGCGAGTGTCGAGGCGGAATGGAATGTCGAGACTGCCACAATAGTTAATGCCTTTGTAAAAGGTGTGCAGCCAGGTGATCTTGGTCACCTGAAAGGCGAGTTCCATGGTTCTGTTCAGGATGACCTATTACATATTGAAAAGGTCACCATTGCTTCAACAGACACAGACATATACGAGCTCCACCTTAATGGTGTGTTCAATGAAATTGAAAATGGTGACCAGGCCTCTCTTCAAGGAGAGCTGGTTGTTAAGAAACCGATGGCACTCGGCACCCTAGTAGGTCTTGACCTAGAGGGGTTCGCACCTTACACAACCAGTGGCGCACTTGAGATTCAAAAAAATAGACTGACCTATCATGGTAAAAATCGTATTGGTAAGACTGACGGCAATATGTCTTTGACCGTAGTACAGGTGGATGGCAAGTCACAAATAACTGGTTCATTCGTGGTGCCAGTATTGCACTTATCCGATATTGGTATGAATCAGGTCGACCCCAAAGAAGTAGATGATACGGCTGATCTGGAAGGGGCGGCGGCTGAACGTGCTGACGAGACTAAGTCTGAGGCCAGTGATAGCCAGCAACTTTTTAGTCGAGAGATATTGGATTTATCCGGGTTGGATGATTTTGATTTAGGCTTTGATATTTCAATTAACCAAATAATAGGTGCTGGTGTCGCTGTTGGTAGTTTGGAGGGGCAGGTTGGTGTTAAAAATTCCGTATTGCGCGTATCACCTCTGCGGTTAAATGTTGAGGGTGGCGAGGTTGACATTAACTTCGAGTTGGATGCCCGTGAGATACCAACATTTAGCTTAACAACTAAGGCTGACAACCTGGCCTTGGGGTCGTGGATATCCCAGGTTCATGAAGGTATCACCGTTGAGGGGGAGGCAAGTCTGGATATTGATGTTCAAGGTAAGGGGCTCTCAGTACATGAGTTCGCCTCCAGTTTGGAGGGGAGTATCGACTTAGGGCTTGAAGATGCACTCTTCCCAAAAAAATATGCGCAGTTTCTTTCCGTCGATATATTAGGTTGGGCGATAACGAAAACCCACTTTGCTTCAAACGAGGCGGTTTTGAACTGTGTTATGGCGAGGTTCGATGTTGAGCAGGGGGTAGCACGTAGTAAGCTGTTACTGGCCGATGGGCCACATCTAATGATAGCGGGGCGCACGACGTTGGATATGGGGCAAGAGAGCGTGGATATGGTATTGCTACCAAAGCAAAAGAAACGCATGTTTTCGAATATCTCTGCCGTTCATATTAAAGGACCTATGGTAGACCCAAAGGTATCCGCCGTACCGAAGAAAACCGCTGCTACCAGTATCGGCACACTCATGCTCGTGCCGGGCATTGCAATTCCTGCCTTCATGGCGGGTGAGTTATGGAGCTTGTTTGGTCGGGATACTAAAGGCAGTACAGGTTGTGCGAAGATTATTGAGAAGTTAGAAGGTAAAAAACGCTAAAAAACCAAATGGATGGGTAGCTTCCGAGCAGCATTCATTTTCAATCAGTCTGGAGTCTGCACATGATACTAATAGGAATAATCTATGGATAACCAGTATTACAATCAACAGCTATTGGATTTTATCCACAACTCTCCAACACCGTTTCATGCAGTGAAAAATATCCAAATGTCTCTAGAAGCAGGGGGCTTTTTACCGCTGGTTGAAGAGGACAGTTGGAATGTTGTTCCTGGAGGGCGTTATTACGTGACCCGTAACGCTTCTTCGATTATTGCATTTGTCATGGGACAGGATTCCGCTGTTGATAGTGGTATCCGTATGGTTGGTGCCCATACTGACAGCCCCTGCTTAAAAATTAAGCCCAATCCTGAGCTGCGCAAACATAATTATTTTCAGTTGGGTGTGGAAGTCTACGGCGGAGCGCTCCTTAACCCATGGTTTGATCGGGACCTATCTATCGCAGGACGTATTGTTTTTAACGTGGGGGATGGACGCTTACAGCAAGCACTTGTGGATATGAAAAAGCCCGTGGCGGTTATTCCCAGCTTGGCTATACACTTGGATAAAGAGGCAAATAAAAACCGTACGATTAACCCTCAGACAGATATTCCTCCATTGCTATTTAAGTGTGGAGAGAATCGTGAAGAAGATTTCCGGGCATTGTTAGCGGCACAATTACTGGGGCAGTATGGTGATCCCATGGAGTTACAAGTACTGGACTATGATTTGTACCTTTACGATTGTCAGAAGCCAGCGATTACCGGGCTTAATCAGGATTTTATTTCCAGTGCAAGGTTGGATAATTTACTGAGCTGTTTTACCGGCATGCAAGCACTTCTTAGCGCGAGTGACCAAGTGACCAGTATGCTTGTTTGTAGTGATCATGAGGAGGTAGGTAGTACCTCCAGCTGTGGTGCTAATGGACCAATGCTTAAATCATTACTGGAACGTCTCTACCCAGAGCCTGAAGCGCGGGCCCGTGTCATCAGTCAGTCGTTGTTGGTATCGGCAGACAATGCCCATGGTATTCATCCCAATTACAGCGATAAGCATGATAGCCACCACGGCCCTATTCTTAATGATGGGCCTGTCATTAAGATTAATGCCAATCAGCGTTATGCTACTAGCAGCATCACCTCTTCTATATTTCGCCACCTGTGCGAGCAACAGGATGTTCCTGTGCAGACGTTTGTCAATCGTACAGATTTGGGGTGTGGCAGTACCATTGGCCCCATTACGGCGGCAAGCATCGGTGTTCAGACACTTGATGTAGGTGTGCCCACCTTTGCCATGCATTCTATTCGTGAGATGGCCGGTACGGAGGATGCCTATAATCTGTATCGGGTATTACAGGGCTTCTACAACTACCAAGGCGGACTGATTATCAACTGAGCCTGAGTTGTCGCTGAGTTGCTACTTTATTACTGAGATTAAATCCGTATGATGGGCGCCACTATTGATACTTAACGTTATTCATACATAACGGTGCATGCTTAGTCAGCACGAGCTTAACCTGTCCAAGAGCAAAAAGACCCATGAGCAATGATGCCTCCATAGCCCCAAAACACGATACAGTCCTTACCGGTATCACCACCACAGGAACCCCCCATTTGGGTAACTACGTGGGTGCCATTCGGCCTGCCATTGCTGCTAGCCAGGATACTAATGTCGATGCGTACTATTTTTTGGCAGACTTCCATGCATTGATCAAATGCCAGGATCCAGCGAAGGTACATGAGTCAACGCGAGAGATTGCAGCGACTTGGCTAGCCCTGGGGTTAAACACTGATAATGTGGTGTTCTATCGTCAATCTGACATCCCTCAAATTCCTCAACTCACCTGGTTCCTTAATTGTGTCGCGGCAAAAGGACTGATGAACAGGGCGCACGCCTACAAAGACTCCGTACAAAAGAACTTGGAGGCAGGTGAGGATACTGACTTTGGCATTACCATGGGGCTATTTTCTTACCCTGTGTTAATGGCGGCCGACATTTTGATGTTTAACGGTACCAGAGTCCCTGTGGGAAGAGATCAGATTCAGCATATTGAAATGGCCAGAGATATTGCCCAGCGTTTTAATCATATTTATGGGCAACATTTCGCTTTACCTGAAGCGGTAGTAGACGACCATGTTGCTGTGTTGCAGGGTCTCGATGGCCGTAAGATGAGTAAAAGCTACGGCAATACTATTCCCCTGTTTCTTCCTGAAAAGAAGCTGAAAAAACATATCAATAAGATTAAAACGAACCTATTAGAGCCTGGCGAGCCTAAAGATCCAGATACTTCCACTGTATTTCAGGTATGGCGAGCTTTTGCTACAGAAGACCAAACGGCCCATATGCGCAAAGAATTTGAAAATGGTATCGCATGGGGTGAAGCTAAAAAGCAATTATTCGAACTGATTAACGAAGAGCTTCGAGAGCCAAGAGAACGTTACAATGAATTGATGGAAAACCCCGCCTATATCGAGAAAGTATTGCGTGAGGGTGCCGAAAAGGCTCGATCCTACAGTGTTCCATTTATGGAAAAGCTGAATAAGGCGGTGGGGCTGTATTCACTGACCTAGTTATAAAACACCCTATTTGTAGTTTTTTACAACGTTAAGCATGCCTGCTATTAGGGTATCCAGATCGTCTCTGGAAATAATATAGGGTGGCATGACATATACCCTGTTACCAAAGGGCCTGACCCAGATACCTTCCGCCACAAACTGCTTTTGAATCTTGGCTACATCAACTGGCTCTTTAGTTTCGATGACGCCTATGGCGCCGAGACACCGCACGTCAGCCACATTATCAAAATCGCTTGCTGGCGCTAACCCAATTTCAAGTTGCCGCTCAATATCTATAATTCGAGCCTGCCAGTTTGTACTGAGCAATAGTTCAATGCTGGCATTGGCTACAGAGCAGGCGAGGGGGTTACCCATAAAGGTAGGGCCGTGCATAAATACTCCTGCCTCTCCATTACAGATGCCATCGCTGACTTGTGTCGTACACAAAGTAGCTGCCAGCGTCATGTAGCCACCGGTCATCGCTTTACCTAAACACAAAATGTCCGGAGTAATACCGGCCCAATCACAACCAAATAGTTTGCCTGTACGCCCAAAGCCAGTGGCAATTTCATCGGCAATGAGCAATACATTGTGCTTGTCGCATAATTCACGAACTCGTTTCAGATAAGTGGGTGAATAAAAGTGCATGCCGCCAGTACCCTGCAAAATAGGTTCTAGAATAACGGCAGCCAATTCATGACTGTGCTTTTCTAATAAGCGACTTATGTCCGTAACGTAGCTTTCATCCCAGTCGTCGTGAAACTTGCAGCGAGGAGATTCAGAAAACAGTTGCTTGGCGATGGTGTTGTCAAATATTTGATGCATGCCAGTGACAGGATCACACACGGACATGGCGCCAAAGGTGTCACCGTGGTAACCGTTACGAAGGCCTAGAAACCGTGACTTTTCAGAATGTCCCTTAGAATGCCAGTATTGAACAGCCATCTTTAAGGCGACTTCTACACTGACGGAACCTGAATCACAGAGAAAAACCTTTTCCAGCCCTGCAGGGGTAATATCAACCAGTGTTTTGCACAGTTGAGCGGCAGGTTCATGGGTAATGCCACCAAACATTACGTGTGACATGATGTCTACTTGGCTTTTTAACGCTATATTTAACGTAGGGTGGTTATAACCATGAATGGCTGACCACCAGGAAGACATACCATCAATAAGCTCACGACCATCGGCCAGTTTTAGTCGAACACCACTGGCACTGGTAACATGATAGGCTGGAATCGGCTTCGTCAGCGAAGAGTAGGGGTGCCAGATGTGTTGCTGGTCAATGTCAGATATTTGTGACGTAGTCAGGTGTTCCATAGAGATAGGATTCACAGGCTAGAAAGTTGCCATTGTAAGGCAGCAGGGATAGTGGTATCAAAGTACTTGGTCAGATTAAGTGAATATCCAGAGAGTAAAATGATACTGATTAAACAGCTCAAAACACTCGTTTTTGGACTCGCACTCGTTAGCTGTAGTGCGATGGCTGCTCCCAGCCAGGATTATTGGGGTTTCTGGGATAAGAGTAGTCTGGGTAACTTTGCCAGAATTGATCATAGTGGCTGGAACTCTATTCTTGGAACTTATGTCATTGATGATCATGCCTCCGGGGTAAACCGCTTCCGTTACAGTGCTGTAACGCCGGCTAAGAAGAAGGCTTTGGTCCGCTATATTAAGCATTTAGAGAGCCTTGATCCCAGAACATACGACCGGCGGGTACAACAGGCCTACTGGCTGAATTTGTACAACGCACTGGCCGTTAACTTGGTGTTAGAGAACTACCCCATAAAAAGCATCAATGACATTGACGGTGGGAGTGCGCTGGACAGCGCCTTGACCAGGGTGGCAGGGAAGAGTCTTAGCCTGAATGATATTGAACACAGAATTCTTAGGCCCATATGGAACGATCATAAAATACATTTTGGCATTAGCTGTGCCAGTATTAGTTGTCCTAATTTGCTGGCTCAGGCATTCACCGCTGCAAATGTGAATGCCTTACTAGAAAAATCTGGCCACGATTATATTAACCATCCACGTGGGATTTATCTTAAGAATGGCAAGATGAAAGCGTCGAGTATGTTCAATTGGTATCAAGATGACTTTGCCAAGGACGACAAAACGATGCTTAAGGTCTTTGCTCATTATGCGGACGATCGGCTTGCTTTGTATCTTCTTGGCTTTCAGGGAGAAATTGATTACGTCTACGATTGGAGCCTAAATGCGCCTTAAATGTTAAGGGCAAAGTAGATGGTCAGAGTGTATTGAGCCTAATAAATAGCATTAATATATACTTTCAACTATCTGATAAGTATCAAATAAATTCTGTAGTTGGGGTGAAAGGGAGATGCTATGCATCCCCCTAGAATAAGAAAGTATAAATTAGCCTTCAGCACCGCCGTGAGCGAGCGACCATTCTTCAGGAGCATTAAGGAAGGCTTCGATTTCAGCAAGTGATTGCTCATCCATTTGACTGCTTTCTTTACAGACCTCCAATACATCCCACCAAGTCGTCAGTGAGTGTAGATTTATACCTGCATCAGCAAGATTTTTTCTTGTGTCTGGGAAGATGTCATAAAAGAAAATAACGAATGTATCCGTGACTTCAGCACCGGCTTTACGGAGTGCGTCGCAGAAAGTGATCTTGCTACCACCGTCAGTGGTCAGGTCTTCAACTAACAGCACTTTATCGCCTTCTTTCAGCGAACCTTCGATTTGAGCATCACGCCCAAAGCCCTTGGGCTTCTTGCGAACATACTGCATTGGTAGAGACAGTCTTTCAGAGAGCCAGGCAGCAAAGGGGATTCCAGCCGTTTCACCGCCAGCAATAGCATCAATAGATTCAAAGCCGATATCACGAAGAATAACGGAAGCTCCAAAATCCATCAGGGTAGCGCGGACTCTGGGGTAAGAAATAATTTTTCGACAATCGATATAAACAGGGCTGGCCTTACCGGAGGTCAGTATATAAGGATCGTTCGGCCTGAAATTGATAGCTCCAATCTCCAGCAACATTTTAGCGGTCAATTTGGCGATGAGTTGCTGATCAGGAAAGCTATTAAAAGACATTTTGGTTCCTTTATCTGGATGTGCATATTTATGTTAGGCCGATCTATTCACGCATTGCCCAGTAAAAGGATGATGAGTGTATGAGATTTAAGTATGCCGATTAGACTGGCTGAGTTTAGCCACCTTGGAAAAAGTGAATTTTGCCAGAATAGATGATCAGAATCCATCGATACCACGCACGTTGGCTTTGCGCCGATCGAACAAGAGCTCGTTTCTTGGGGACATAAGGAGATCTCTCCTTATGCGAATATCTGGCGCTAGTAAATTGTGTGCCAAGAAGGGCTCGAATGGCAGCGGTGGACTATCTTCGACCTGCCGAATATGAGGAGCAGGGAAAGCACTGAGCTAAGCCGCAAGTGGAAGAAAGGAACGGAATTTTTCTGGGGTTCTGCCGGCATTCGGTGTAGATATCGAAATAACCTGATGCCACCAGAAATGTAGGTTCTGGAATATGATAGTAAATTTGCCTACTCTTTATAAGATAAGTTGCGTTGGATCAATCAGGGTTGCAAAAAAAAACTACTTTGAAATCAGACATTTTTTTATTTGCGGAAGCTATTTATTAATTTGGAGCTCTTTAATGAAGATTACTCGCTACATAGTGTTATGTCTGTTCACCCTGATGCTCTCTGACGTATACGCGTCGACTAAGATTACCGATCGCGACGAGATCGTACACGGAGAAATTCCCAAGCCGGC
>JBALVP010000049.1:0-10289 GCA_036961395.1 Porticoccus sp. | reverse complement strand
GGTGCAACCGGTACGGGTAAGTCCACATCGCTGGCGGCAATGGTTGGCTATCGCAACCGGAATTCCAAAGGACATATTATTACTGTTGAGGATCCCATTGAATTTGTTCACCGGCATGAGAATTGTATTGTTACTCAGCGTGAAGTAGGAGTGGATACCGAGTCATTTGAAGTGGCCCTTAGAAATACTTTGCGGCAGGCGCCAGATGTCATTCTGATTGGTGAGATTCGTACTCCGGAAACCATGGAGCATGCGATTACGTTTGCAGAGACGGGCCACTTGGTTCTGGCTACTCTACACGCCAACAATGCTAACCAGGCGCTGGATCGAATTCAGCATTTTTTTCCGGCAGAACGTCATGGGCAGCTATGGATGGACTTGTCCCTCAACCTGAAGGCAATGATTGCGCAGCAGTTGATTCCATTGGCAGATGGTAGTGGTCGCCGGGCAGCCATTGAAATTCTAATTAATACACCATTGGCGGGTGATTTGATTCGCAAAGGTGAAGTGCACAAGCTCAAGGAATTAATGGCTCGATCAAACGAACTTGGCATGCGTACCTTCGACCAGGCGTTGTATGAGCTTTATGACGAAGGCTTGATTACCTACGAAGACGCTATGCTCTATGCAGATTCAAAAAATGATTTACGCCTACTTATTAAGCTTCAATCTGAAACCGATCCGGGGTATCTCTCCCATGCTGCAGATGAGCTGCAAGTAGAGGAAGATCGTGATGACAGGATCAATCGTTTCTAAGCAGGGACTCTATAAGTTGTAGCGAGGTGGCTCCATTTGGGATGTGGCCGCTAACCCTTTTAAGGGTCAATAGCTGATTCGGGGTCCGACATCCAGCTTTGTAAAATCAGGGCTGCAGCTAGATCATCGATGGGCTGGTCTCGATAGCTTCCCTGTTGTCTGTTATGTTCTCGCGCGAGTTGCTTTGCCTCAAAGGTGGACAGTCGCTCGTCGACCATACTGACTTTTAGCCCAAATCTGCCATGAAGCCTGCGGGCAAACTTCCGTGCTCTTGCGCAAAATTCGCTTTCACTGCCATCCATGTTGAGTGGCAGGCCAACCAGTATATGGTCAGGCTCCCATTCGGCTAGCAAATTTTCGATTTGTACCCAGTCAGGGATACCATCCCGGGCTTTAATGACCGTTAGTGGGTTGGCGCTTCCTGAGAGAGCTTGACCGACGGCAATGCCGATTTGGCGTGTACCAAAGTCAAAGGCTAGAAGGGTGCAGATTTCAGCGGAGATACGGTTGTCCTTATGCGTGACCGGCATTAGTGCTGAGTTGGTTGAGGTCAAAACCAATGATGGCTGCCGCTGCATGAGCGCGCTGATCAAAGGGTACATTGAAAATGACGCGGGCATCGCCAGGTACTGTGAGCCAGGTATTGTTGGCAAGCTCTTCTTCCAGTTGCCCTGGCCCCCACCCTGAATAGCCCAAGGCAATGATTAAATCGTTTGGGCCTTGTTCTCGTGCAATGTCAGGAATAATATCTTTTGACGCTGTAAGACTGATGTCACTGGATATGGCCAGAGTGGATTCCCATGCCTGTTTAGCGGGCCGGTGCAGCACAAAGCCTCGGTCTGTTTGAACCGGGCCACCCGATAACAGGGGCTGCTCACCCACCTTCGGTGAATAGCCAATCTCAAATTGTTCAAAAACCTGACTGAGAGGAATGTCCAGAGGGTTATTGACTACCAGCCCCATAGCACCTTCTTCTGTATGCTCACAGATATAGATAACAGCATGTGAAAAATTGGGGTCAAGTAGCCCGGGCATCGCTACCAGAAAGTGATTGCTGAGGGTTTGAAATGGACGTTGATCGGATGGTGGGTTCATGTCTATGAGTATGGGTTTCCTGTGCAGGAAAACAAGCATTGAACGCGACTGATTAGATTATTTTAAGCACATTTTTTACACTTGGGCCTTCAATTCTCCGTGTTCATGCGGTTGCCAGGTACAAATCGCCAAGTGCGAATAATTTCTAGTTTATCCCACTGTTTCATCTCGGCTGGAAAAGAGGCAAAGGGTGAGGCGAGTCGAACAGTTCTTACGGCGGCCTGATCTAATATTCGCTGCCCTGAGCTTAGTAAAATTTCAATGCTATCCACTGCACCATTAGGCAATATCGTTACGGCCAGCCGTAAATCACCGTACATTGCCTTGCGGCGAGCTTCTTCAGGATAGTTGTTATTCCCGACCATTTCGATACGGTCGACCCAATAGCGTAAGTAAGAGGCGTGCTCAGCAGACTTGGTGCTGGCAGAGGTGATTCTTAGTACCCGGGGTAATTTACTGTATTCCTGTTGCTTCTGATCAAGTTTGGCTTTCAGGCTGGCAAACTCCAGTGAAGTGGCGGGTGGCAGCGGTGTGGGGATGCTGTTGAAGGTTTCAGGCGTTGATGGCTGCTTTGATGTGCTGGAGAGGCTGTCTGAGGTGGTGGAAAGGGCTGGTGTATCTCCTTGCGTGGTTTGTTGCTGCATTTCTTGTTGAGGAGCGCCAAGCTGTTTTAGCTTCGAGGCATTGATTTCAGGCAGGCTATCAGTGGTAAGTTCGCGGGTCTCACTTTGGTCACCACTGCCCTGTTGATTGTGTCGTGCTAGAAAGTCTGCTTCTTCAGGAGCATTTTCGCTGCGGTGTTGTGCCAGTGTCACTTCTAGTGTGGGCGCACTCTGTTGTTGCTGGTACAGCTTGAAGCCCAAGCCAAAAATAACCAGTGCGTGTACAGCAATTGCCAGAAATAGCGAGAAGCCGAAGCGGTCCGGCTCATGCTGTGGCCGGGTTTCGGGAATGGATATCCCTTTCACCGGAGTCGCTTTTCTATGGCATCCATCAGTTTTCCGCCAATATCAGTTGCTTGTGCACGATCAATTTCACGGGCGCAGGTAGGGCTTGTGACGTTGATTTCGGTGAGATAGTCGCCGATCACATCTAGGCCAGCGAACAGTATTTCCTTTTCCTTTAATACAGGGCCGACCTGCTGGGCAATCCATTGATCCCTTTCAGTCAAGGGCCGAACTACGCCCGTGCCGCCCACGGCAAGGTTACCGCGAATATCACCCTCAGGCGGAATTCGAGCAAGGCAGTAGGGTATGGGTTCGCCGTCTACCATGAGAATGCGTTTGTCGCCATTGGATATATCAGGAATAAACTGCTGTGCCATGATGGTTCGTGTGCCATCTATGGTCAGCACTTCAATAATCACATTCAGATTGGGATCATCCTGACGGACTTGGAATATAGATGTGCCGCCCATACCGTCGAGGGGTTTGAAAACGACATTGCCATGGGTTTTATGAAACTGCTTTAGCTGAGTTGCATCACGGCTGACCAGCAGTGGGGGTGAACACTCAGGGAACAGCGTAGCGAATACTTTCTCATTACAGTCCCTGAGGCTTTGTGGTTTGTTAATCACCAGCACACCACTCTTTTCTGCCGCTTCTAGCATATAAGTGGAATAGATGTATTCGCTATCAAAGGGTGGATCCTTGCGCATTAATAGCACATCGAGTTCAGATAGCAGTTGCCGTTGAGGTTCTCCCAGAGTGTACCAGTCAGTGGTGTCGTCCCTTACCTGGAGTGACCTCAGGGTGGCAACAGGATTGTTGTTTTCCAGCGCTAAGTCTGCCTGCTCCATATACACCAGAAGCCAGCCACGACTTTGTGCCGCCAGTAGAAGTGCCAAGGTGGTGTCTTTTTTAACATTAATACCACTGATGGGGTCCATAACAACCCCGAGAATTCTCGTCATAACTGTTACCTGCATCACGTCATTAGGGGCGACTTGTTAATTATGATTGTATACTGATTAATGTTCGTAACTTACGGGGAGCGGCTCTAGAAGACAACCTGCATATGGAAAAGTAGTTCACAAGTTTCAGGGTTGTCAGCCAGTTATAGATTAAACTTGAAGGTTGTGTTAAACAAGGTTCTTCTGGGAGTTATCGGCTGAGCACAATCACAAGGCGGGACACGCACGAATGGAAGAACACCTAAAAGGCCTCAGGGTACTGGTTATTGATGATAGTAATACCATTCGGCGTACGGCTGAGACCCTGCTCACTAAAGCGGGGTGTGAGGTTATTACAGCGATAGATGGCTTTGATTCGCTTTCCAAAATTGCCGACAAGAGTCCGGAAGTGATTTTTGTGGATATTATGATGCCGCGCTTGGATGGTTATCAGACCTGTGCTTTGATTAAGAACAACAGCCACTATAAGCACACCCCCGTCATTATGTTATCGAGTAAGGATGGACTTTTTGATAAAGCAAAGGGCCGTATAGTTGGCGCTGATGATTATCTTACAAAGCCTTTTAGTAAGACGGAATTATTTGAAGTGCTTGAGAAATTCTCATCGAAAGCTGACGCGAACACTCAAACTTAAAATTACCGCAAACCCATTTGGGGGAGAGAATGGCCACAGTGCTGATCGTAGATGATTCACCGACTGAAACGCATAAGCTCATGGGTTTGTTAGAAAGAAATGGCTATGCAGTACTCTCGGCAGAGAGTGGTGAGCAGGGTGTGACGGTTGCCAAAAATGAACAGCCGGATGCCATTCTAATGGATATTGTCTTACCCGGTTTG
This sequence comes from Porticoccus sp., assembly GCA_036961395.1. Classification (GTDB taxonomy): domain Bacteria; phylum Pseudomonadota; class Gammaproteobacteria; order Pseudomonadales; family Porticoccaceae; genus Porticoccus. The sequence continues at coordinate 5,689 of JBALVP010000049.1, read as the reverse complement.
AATGGGTTTCAGGCTACCCGACAATTAAATAAGACCCGGGAAACAGAACATATCCCTGTGGTCATGGTGACAAGCAAGAATCAGGAAACAGATAAGATTTGGGGTATGCGCCAAGGGGCTAAAGCGTATCTGACCAAGCCCGTTAGTGAGCAAAACCTGATTGACGTGCTAAAGGAGGTGATCAGCTGAAGGCTGGTTACTAATAGGGTATGACCAAACACAGTTCAGCATTTAACGCGCTTCATTCTCTTTCTCGACAGTTTGCTGAAACTGGTCGAGGGTTACCTACACAGGAAGATATTGTCCCCACACGAAAAGTGGCCTGCTTTTCCCTTCTTGGGGTGCATTTGGCCATGGCGCTTGAAGAGTTAACCGAAATTATAGAATTGCCACAGTGTACTCGTTTGCCTCGAGTAAATACTTGGGTGTTGGGGGTGGCGAACCTGCGTGGGCGATTATTGCCGATAATCAACTTTGCCGAGTTCCTTGGTGGTGTGTTATCTGCACCTCCGAAGGCACAGCGTGTTTTGGTGGTCGATATGATGGGGGTTTTCGTAGGCCTAGTAGTTGATCGGGTCTATGATATGCGCCATTTTGGTGTCGATACCTTTCAGCAACAACTTGAGAATGTTCCGGAAGTACTTTCCCCGTACGCTGCAGGTGGATTTGTGCAAGCCGATAAAACCTGGGTGTTGCTACGCCCTGGTCAGTTACTTAGTGATCAATGCTTTATGGAGGTGGCCGTTTAGGCGGTTCATCGTATAGATATTCCCTAGAATTGCTGGGATGCACCAGCATCACTTGTTCGGAGTGAGATTGAGATGAAAACAGGAAGTAAGAAACCAAAAAACAATACCCTGACAGTTGTATTGTCAGTGATGCTTGTCGTCGTGATTGCCTTTCTCGGCTTTAATTTGCTGACAGTCTATCAGCAGACTTCCCAAAATCAGGGAAACCTTCAGCGTGCCTCAGAGATGCGAGCGCAGTCCTATCGATTGGTTGGTTTGTCCCGTGAAGCAACATCTGGTCAGGAAAGTGCATTTAGTGAGTTACAGAATGTGGTTGATCAAATGCAGGAAAGTTGGAGTACGCTAAATGCTAACCTATCTACCACAACCCCCTCATCTCAACTCGCGAGTTTGGAGGAGGCTTGGCTAAAAGCGAGTAAAAATGCCCAGACGATCATTGATAATAAAGACACGGTCATTTTCCTGAATCAGGTTGCTGCGACACTAAACGATACCCTGCCAGAGTTACAGCAGGAGCATACTCAGGTTGTAGAAATATTGCTGGCAAGTAGAGCGCCTGCAGAGCAGGTGGCTGTGGCTCAGGCGCAATCTTGGCGCGCAGAAAGGATAGGTCGCAATGTCGATAAAATGCTGGCAGGCGGCGCTGATGCTGAAACCTCTGCGGAGCAATTTACCAGTGATGCAAACCTGTTTGGGCGGGTTCTGGAGGGTATGAAAACAGGTAATGCTCAATTAGGTATTAGTCGAGTAACAGGGTTGAAGGCCAAGGCTAGCCTGGAAAGTATTACCAAGCGTTTCGCCTTTGTGAGTAGCTCTATTCAAGAGATTTTTGAGGCGACACCGGCACTTTTTAGTGCTCGCCAAGCGAATAATGAGATTCTGGAGGAGTCTCCAGTTTTGCAAGAAAAAATCAGCTATCTGTCTGACGCTATTACTACACCCCCTAAAAGTTTTGGCCTCTCTTACCAGACCGCATTATATGCCGGTGTTTTTGGTGTGATTTTGATGGCATTCATAGGGGTGCTGATTTCATCTGAAACTCGTCGTCGCCTCCGTGAAACAGCAACAGCAAATGAACATAATCAGCGGGCCATCTTGCGGTTACTGGATGAAATTGCTGGCCTAGGTGAAGGTGATCTGACAAGCCATGCAACCGTCACTGAAGATTTTACGGGAGCTATTGCTGACTCGATTAACTATACGATCGATCAGTTGAGGGTTTTGGTCGCCCAAATTCAGGATACCTCTGAAAATGTATCAGCGGCAGCCAATGAGACCAGGGCCACTGCTTTGCAGCTAGCGGAAGCTTCTGAGCACCAGGCGCAAGAGATTGCCGGAGCCTCTGCAGCGACTAACGAAATGGCTATTACCATCGATCAGGTGTCGGCCAATTCATCTGAGTCAGCCATGGTGGCCAAAAAGTCGGTATCTATTGCTAAAAAAGGTGCGGAGGTTGTACAGAATACCATCGCTGGTATGGATACTATTCGTGAACAGATTCAGGATACGTCCAAGCGGATCAAGCAGCTGGGTGAAAGCTCTCAGGAGATTGGTGATATCGTATCTCTGATTAATGATATTGCTGATCAGACAAATATTTTGGCACTTAACGCAGCTATTCAGGCCTCAATGGCGGGTGATGCGGGCCGTGGTTTTGCCGTGGTGGCGGATGAGGTGCAACGACTTGCAGAGCGTTCTGCGGCAGCGACTAAGCAGATTGCCTCCCTGGTGAAGACGATTCAGACTGATACCAATGAGGCCGTGAGCTCTATGGAGCAAACGACATCGGAGGTCGTAAGGGGTGCTGAACGAGCACATGCTGCCGGTGGTGCTCTGGAGGAAATCGAAACAGTTTCTGCGGACCTAGCAGGGCTGATTCAGGATATTTCTGCGACAGCAAACCATCAGTCTACGACTGCTGGTCATATCTCCAGCACCATGAATGTTATTCAAGATATCACCTCTCAAACCTTGTCTGGTACTAACAATACGGCGCATTCCACTGGAGAGCTGGCTGAACTGGCGGTAGAGCTCAGAAACTCTGTCTCCGGCTTCAAGCTCCCCGAATCAATGGAGCAACAACAAGAGCCAGAGTCTGATGATGCTGGCTTCGTTTACGATGAGTTTGGGATAGAAGGGGCTATCGACCTTGAGGAGGTCGAGGAAGAAGAGATTGGCTCTGAAGAGGGTGAGGCAGAAGCTGCCAACCAGCCTTCCGAGGAAGAACAGCCACAAGAAGAACCACCTGTGAATCGTAGCAGTGAGGGCATGGCAGAGTCTGATGAAATTAACAGCGTGCTGAAAGAGGCTGAAGCGGCTCATGCTGCATTGGAATCAGATATCGGGCTCGATGAAGAAGATCTTTCAATTGAAGATGAACTCATGGAGCAATTTTTGGCCGACGATGATGCAGAGGGTCGGACGACAGCCTCTGCGGATGAGCTGGCTCTAGAGGGGGCTGACCTTGATGATCTCGACACCGAAGAGAAAAAGGGCTAGGTAGTTGATGAGTAAGTTGAGTGATGTTTTGTGTGGGCAAATAGTCGGTACCCTGTCAGTGTTACAGGAGCAAAATTGTTGCCCAGTACCTACCTGTCGTTGCGCTCAGTGAAGTAGAGCAGAGGGCTATTGATGGAGTTAAAGGGGAGGCTACAGGGTCTTGAATGGCTGGTCGACGAGGTCGAAACTAGCCTGCATCAGGTCTATGAAGCACTTGAGTCTTACCTTGTCGATCCATCCGATGAGTCCCAAATACGTTTTTGTCTTAGTCATATTCACCAAATACATGGCTCTCTGAAAATTGCCGAGTGCCACGGTCCACTGCTGCTGGCTGAAGAAATGGAAGAGCTGGCTGTGAGCATGCTGGAAGGGCATGTTAAAAATGTGGCTGATGCCTGTGATGTGATGGTGCAGGCAATACTCAAGTTACCTGCTTACTTGCGCCAGGTAATGACCAGCCGGCGTGATCAGCCTGAAATACTGTTGTTGTTGCTCAATGAGTTGCGTGTTGTACGCGGTGAACAGCTGGTATCTGAAACGGCTTTTTTTACACCGCAGATGGACGCAGCTCAAAAACTGAGCAAGCCCTACAATCGCCAGCCAGACCCTGTGTCCATGACCAACTTGCTGCGAAAATTGCGGCAGATGTATCAGTATGCATTGCTGGGGGTTGTCAAGGGTGAAAAAATAGAAGAAAACTTTGGCTACCTCGACAAGGTTTTCTCTCGTTTAAAGGAGCTGAGTAAGGGGCTTCCCAGAGAGCCGTTATGGACTGCGGTGCTGGCATTACTTGAAGGTATAGCGGCCAAAGAAATTCCTCTGGGATATTCCGTCAAGATGCTGCTGCGGGAACTGGATAGTGAAATCCGTCAGCTTGCTCAAGCTGGTGTCGAGGGGTTGTCCCAGCCATTACCAGAAATACTGCTTAAAAATATCTTATTTTATATTGCCTACTCTCGCAGTGAAGAGCCTCGTGCTGCTTTGGTGCGGGCAGACTATCACTTGGATGAAGCGCTTCCGGAGGCATTGTTAGAAGATAGTAAGGATGGGTTGTCACCGATGTACCACCCGGAAACGGCTCAGGCAATTGTGGCCGCACTGGATGAAGAATTTGGTCAAGTTAAAGAGAATCTCGATCGCTATACCATAGAAGGCGGTGATAACGAACAGCTATTGGATGATGCCAGTAATGGGTTGCGACGAATCAGTGATTCTCTAGCGGTGGTAGGGCGCGGTGAACTTCGTGCCTCTATGGAGCAAGCACGGGAACAGATACTTGCTTTCCGAAATAACCCCTCTGATTCAGGGAAGGGCTGTCTAGTGTTGGTAGCCGCTCAACTGTTGGAAGGAGAGGCTAGCCTGCACGGCTGGTTAGATAATAACCGGCAACTGGTTGATGGGGCAGCAGCTTCGAGCGAGATGCAGGTAGAGGTTAATCGTGCTCAGGAAGCGTTGTTACATGAGGTCCAGAAGGGCCTTGGGACAGTAAAAGATTCCATCGTTGAGTTTATTGCCTCCCAGTGGCAGAGGGAAAATCTTGATGGTGTGCCAGAGCTGATCCGTGATGTTCACGGGGCTCTTAACATGATGACGCTACATCGAGCTGCTGCAGTGCTGGATGCCTGCCATAAGTTTTTGGTGGCAGAGGTTCTGGCTGAAGATAGTGTGCCTAATTGGAATATGCTCGATGCCTTGGCGGATGCTATTACCAGTGTGGAATACTATCTTGACTATGTTGGTCGCCAAGATGAGCAAGCTGAGCAGACAATTCTTGGGCTTGCTGAGGAAGGGGTAGCCAAGCTGGGATACCCTGTTTCAGCAGGCGAGTCTGTGGTCTCCACTGAAGGTGTTGAGCCATCAGTGCCAGTAATGGAAGAGTCCTTATCGGCAGGGGCGGAATCTGCAAGAGAAGCCTCTACAGAAGACGCTATTTCTGAAGAGCCCACTATAGAAGAGGATGACTTTGCCGATCAGGAGATTATTGGCATCTTCGTAGAGGAAGTGGCGGAGGTTCTCGAGTTGATTGAGAACGCCTATCTTAAATGGATTGATAACCCCAGAGGCGAAGAATCTCTGGCTGAGATTCGTCGTGGTTTCCATACACTCAAAGGCAGCAGTCGAATGGTTGGTGCAGAGACCATTGGCGACTTGGCTTGGGCTGTTGAGAACTTGCTAAATAAGGTGATAGCCAATCGGGTAACGATCACGCCAACGGTGATAGCCTTTGTAGATTCGGCTCGTGAGGTGATGCCGGGGTTATGTGCGGCCTTCCAGCATGAGATCAGTTACAGTCGTGGTGACTATGTGGCGCAGCTTGTGGTTGCTGCAGATACTCTCGCCAAGGGTGAAGAGACGGCGCTTCCTGAAGTGACAGAGACTGGGGGTGCGCCCCCGTCAGATACAGAAGTACAGGCCCCAGAGAGTGTTGAGGTGAAGCCTGG
>JBALVP010000048.1:0-10489 GCA_036961395.1 Porticoccus sp. | reverse complement strand
CGCCATTGGGGTTTTCAGCATGTAATCGGAGGATATGTAGCTTGATCGCGCGTGGATTGACTTTTTTCTTGTCGATCCAAATTTCATTACTTTCATTAATGGCAACAAGAACGCTGACATTTCTCTTATCGGCGGTTATCGCCATTGTGCGCTGTACCTCAACGCCCGTTTCTTTGATAAAGGTGGCCGTCACAATGAAGAAGATCAGCATAATGAACACCACATCGAGCATGGGCGTCAGGTCAATGGGCTGAGCCTGCTCCTGTGAGCTGACTGATCTTTCACGCAAACGGCGCACACTTAGCTCCCCCTATGAGTCATAACTGCGATTCATAACTGCTGGTTCATGACGGGCTTTCCATACCTGATCATTCATACCTAGCGATCAAGTATCAGGTGATCGGCCAACAGCTGTTTTTCCCGGTTCGCAATTTGGCGAATATACGTGTTACCAAAGACACCAGAAAGTGCCGCTACCATACCGGCCATGGTGGGAATAGTGGCTTTGGAAACACCGGCAGCCATGGCTTTTGCATCACCGCCTCCGGTCATGGCCAACACGTCAAAGACGCCGATCATGCCCGTAACCGTGCCAAGTAAACCTAAGAGAGGCGCCAGAGCTACCAGCGCCTTAATCATCGGAAGGCCAGCTTCAATACTCAATGTTACTCGTGAAATAATCGCCTCTCTCACCTGATGGGCTCGAACGGATGTTCTATCTGACCGTTCTTCCCAGGTAGAAAGCGCATCCCGACATTCTGTTTTTAAGGCTGTTTTAAAAAACCACAAACGCTCGAACAACAAAGTCCACATCGCCAGCAATAAACCCGCGATCATAAACAGCACGGGGCCACCCATTTGAAAAAAGGCTTGGACGCCCTCAAAAGCTGTTGCCAACGAGGACATCGTTAAGCCTCTGCCTTCTCAGCAATAATGCCCGCACTCTGCTCCTCTAAAATATGCAGCACACGCTGCGCCTTGTTATTCAACAGGGTATGGAACAATACCGTGGGAATGGCCACGAACAAGCCCAATACCGTGGTGACCAGGGCTGCGGAAATACCACCTGCCATGGCCTTGGGGTCACCCGCGCCAAAGATGGTGATGGCCTGAAACGTAATGATCATGCCGATCACTGTGCCCAACAAACCCATCAGCGGCGCAACCATGGCAATAATTTTCAGCAAGCTTAGCCCCCCCTCAATGGCCGGGCGTTCCTTTAATACCTGCTCATGTAATTTCAATTCTAAAGACTCAGCATCCATTCCGGCATGATCCTCACCCACTTTCAACACTCTCCCCAAAGGATTGCCTGTATCGGCCACACCACTTTTCAGCTGACGGTGGACCCTGCGAGAAACGCCCACCAGAACCACAAGGCGCCAAAGTGCCAGAAGTAGCGCAAACCCACCCACACCACTAATGAAATAACCCACCAAACCACCCTGATGCCAACGCTCCATACGGCTAGGGCTATTGATCAACGCAGCCAATAGCGAACCGCCACTGGGCCCTGTGGGGTCAATACCGATACGTGTAAACCCATCACCCGCTACCTGTAACTCAATGACGGCTTGCGTATATTCGCTCTTCGGTTGGCGTGCCAACTCAGTGATCACACTGGCTCCCGGCCTGAACGTCAAATAAGACCCATTGGACACTAAGTTATAAGCTCCAATGCGAACAACCTCCTGCTCAACCTGCTCACCACCTACCTTGATCACTCTGGCAGGAAATTTAACCACCTTCCCACCTTCGACCATTTCACGATTAATTTCATACCAAAGGTCTTCAATTTCTTCCATTGAAGGTAACTGGGTTTGGCTGTTCATTTTGACAATCAATTCGTCAAGGAACGTTGTACGACCCGGAAATTGGGCACTCACGATAGATTGATTAAATGTTGCGCGAGTATCGCCGGCTGCGGAGGTTAGGTGGCCAAACATTTCTCCCAGCGTACCCAGACGCTTTTTAAGCTGCTCCTGCAATGCCACTACCTTCAGTTCATTTTCGGCATAGGATTTTTCCAGCTGTTCTGAACGTTGCTCTTGAACAACTTTGATTGCTCGAATTTTCTTCAGCTGCTCAACCTGTTCTGCTTTGGCGCGCTTAAATTCAGACTCTCTTGCCGCATGTTCCTTGGACTCACTGAACGATGCGTTTTTGATCATCTTCAGTAGCTCATCCAGCGTTGCGGCGTCCCCGGCGGCTTGAACTCCGTCTGCATGGACAATCGCCGAATTGCCCAGACTCAAGCCTATCAGTATCAAAAAGGTCGCTATCGGGCTCTTTAATTTGGTGTTCCTTGGTTTCGTGCTGGATGGCTTGATCTTCATTGCGCCACCTCCGGAGCCTGAACAGGCAGTGACAATATATCCACGGCCACCTGCTTCTTGGCCATTCGAATACCCTTGGCCACGGCGCTGCGATAGCTGCTACCTTCTAACTCAACCCACTGTTTTGTTTTTTTGTCCCAAGCCCCTGTCACTTGCTGGTCAGTCGTTTGATACATCAACGCTATGCGGCCCACCCGGAGGATATTTACCTCCCTATCCTGAGAGCCTACGGTGACAATATCGGTATAACTATCAATTCGGGTGCCGTACTCACTCTCAATTTTGTACGCTTCCAAAACCTGCCGAAATTTCTCGGCGGCACTCAAATCGGCACGGCTTAAATTTTCACGTAAATGGGCGACACGCTGGTGACGCTCATCCAGTAAAAAGGGAATATCGAGATTGACGAACTGTTCCAGAGAATTAATCATTTTCAAGGTGAGCGGTGTGATTTGTCGCTCCATGACAGCGGCATTTTCAATGGATGCCTCAAGGTCTGCCATTGTCTGCTGTTGATGGGCGACCTGGGCTTCCAGCTGAGCGTTATACACTTGCAGACCTTCAACCTGTTTATTGACCTGTTTAAAGTCCTGAAATAGGTCACTGGTTTGGTCGGACACGCTATCTATACGCTGCTGGGAAGCTTTTGCTGCGGCTGTTTTATTGGCACTGGCATCCAGTGCTTTATCTACATGGGCCGCGCTGGCACTAACGCTCATCAGCGCTGATACCGCCACAGCCAACACCGTAGAAAAATAAGCCCTAATGTTATGTCGATGATTCTTCATGTGTTTCTCTGCCATGTTCCTTGTCATCTAGATACGCGTGCTTCTGCCCTTCAGGCCGCTCGCTCCAACACCTGAAAGAAATAAGGTGTTTCACCCTGCACTTCTGGTTCCTGACGGCTTACTTCCAGCCAATCGGCTTCATTGTATTCAGGAAAAAAAGCATCGCCCTGAACTGTCGCCTGAACCCGAGTAACATATAATCGGTCAGCCAAATCAATCGCCGAACGATAGATTTCCTCACCCCCAATCACCATAACCTCTTCTAACCCTTCACTTTCACCCTGCTCCTCAGCAATAAACATAGCCTGCTGCAAAGAGGAGGCCGTTTTGACACCAGAGTGCTGCCATTCACTGTTGCGAGTAATCACAATATTCAAGCGTCCAGGCAATGGACGACCAATAGAATCGAAGGTTTTACGCCCCATCACAATGGGTTTTCCCATTGTCACAGACTTAAAATACTTAAGGTCTTCGGGCAAATGCCAGGGCAACGTATTGTTCAAACCAATAGCGCGGTTTTTGGCCATGGCAACGATGAGTGAAAGTTTAATGTCTGTCATTAACTTAAACCGCTACAGGCGCAGATATTGGCGGATGAGGGTCGTAGCCCTGCAATTCAAAGTCATCAAATTGAAAGCTGAACAGATCCTTCACCGATGGGTTGATGGCCATGACAGGCAGGGGATGAGTTTCCCTGCTGAGTTGTTCTTCCACCTGCTCAAGATGATTTGAATAAAGGTGGGCATCACCGAAGGTATGGACAAAATCGCCGGGCTGAAGACCGGCAACCTGAGCAATCATCAACGTCAACAATGCATAGGAGGCAATATTAAAGGGCACACCTAAAAGTACATCAGCGCTGCGTTGGTAAAGCTGACAGGATAGTCGCCCGTCACTTACATAAAACTGAAACAATGTATGACAGGGGGGCAACCCCGATTTCGCCATGATGGGAATATCTTTGGGGTTCCATGCTGAGACAATGAGACGACGGGAGTCCGGATTATTTTGGATATCCGAGACCAACTGAGCAAGCTGGTCGACGCCCTCAAAATTACGCCACTGGTGACCATAAACGGGTCCCAGTTCACCGTACTGAGCAGCAAATGTCTCATCGACCTTTATTCGCTCAACAAATAACTTCTTCTGCTCCCGCCATTCGGGGGTGTACATGGGGAAATTCCGATCCTGTCCCGTTTCTCTCAGCCAGCTCTGAAAAGGCCAGTCATTCCAGATATTTACACCATTCTGTACCAAGTAGCGAATATTTGTATCACCCTGAATAAACCACAGTAATTCATGAATAATGGACTTAAGGTGAACCTTTTTGGTGGTCACCAAAGGGAACCCGTCTTCAAGAGGAAAACGCATTTGGTAACCAAAAACACTCATGGTGCCCGTACCCGTACGATCTTCCTTCCGCACACCGGTATCCCGAATATGTCGCATCAGGTCAAGATATTGCTTCATTCAACGTCTCTATTTATCGGGCTTGCTGTATGGGCTTTCGGACCAAAATAGCCCCACAGAATCAATCCAGCACCCACTGCAAACATGGGCAGACATAACAGCTGCCCTCTCGTCATCCAGTCAAACAAATCAAAACCGATATGACTATCTGGCGCCCGAAGGAATTCTACCGAGAACCTGAAGCTGGCATAAAGCGCTAAGAACAACCCACCGACCACACCTTTAGGTCGTGGCTTTCTTGAAAATATGATTAATACGATACTCAGCACTAGACCTTCCAGAATGGCCTCATAAAGCTGAGAGGGATGTCTCGGCAATTGTTCTGGGTCACCCGGAAATAACATGCCCAACCAGCTATCGGTGGGCCGCCCCCATAGCTCCTGACCGATAAAGTTTCCCAATCGTCCCAAGCCAATACCAATAGGCACCATAGGCGCCACAAAGTCACCTAGCGTCAAAAATGGTTGCTTAATTTTCCGACCATAAATCCACAGTGCTGCCAACACACCAAGCAATCCACCATGAAAGGACATGCCGCCCTCCCAGATTCGAATCAACCATATTGGGTCGGAGAGCCATTTTTCAAAATTGTAGAAAATCACATAACCAAAACGACCGCCCAGAATCACACCGAAGGCGCAATAGACAATAAGGTCTTCCACTTGGATACGGCGTACAGGTGACCAGGGCCGCATACTGCGCCGGAGAGCCAATCGCCAAGCGATCAAGAACCCCAGAAGGTACATCAATCCGTACCAGTGAACGCTGATGGGGCCGAGTGAGAAGGCAATGGGGTCGATATCTGGATAACTTAGCATGGAGTTAGGTCAAAAATCAGGTTGGACGGATCATAGCCTGTTCCTTTGCTGGGTTACAATGCCGCTATGTGCTTGATTGTTTTTGCCTGGAAATACCACCCCGATTACCCGTTGATTATGGCGGCCAACCGTGATGAATATTATCAGCGACCCACGATACCGGCCGACTTCTGGGAAGACCAGCCCAACATTCTGGCTGGTCGTGATCTCACCAGTGGCGGCACCTGGCTGGGAATCAACCGTCAGGGCCGATTTGCAGCTGTCACCAATTACCGTGAAGGCCACCAGCAACCGGCTTCCCGATCCCGGGGTGAACTTACCGCCAACTTTCTTGGCAGTGACATTGATGTCAAACAGTACGCGCAGCACGTCATCGATGAGGGTGATCAATACAATGGTTTTAATCTGCTGCTAGGTGATGGAGACCAACTGTACTACTGCTCCAACCGCCAATCACAATTACAACCGGTGCTGCCAGGCATTTACTCACTCAGCAACCACCTACTGGACAGCCCCTGGCCGAAAGCGATCCATGCCAAGGAGGCAATGGAACCGCTACTCAAAACACAGGTTATCGATCGAGAACGGCTTATTCAGAGCCTGCAACGGCGGGAACCTTTTGCCGATGAGTATTTGCCTGATACCGGGGTGGGGCTAGCAATGGAGCGCATGCTTTCGCCGCCATTTATTGCGTCAAAAGACTACGGTACTCGCTGTACAACCGTGCTTCTAACAAACAACCAGACAAAAACGACGTTGGTGGAACAAAACTATGGGAATGATGGTGTATCAGGAGAACGAAGGACGTTCAATCTAACCGGCCCAGACAGCGACGATCAATGAATTTTGGCACGACGAAATAGCCCGGCAACTTCTGGTTTTTTCAACGCCTCTTCCATGTGTTTCAACACAGACTGGGCATCGGCCATCACCATGACCTCTTCCAGTAATTCCTCCGCTTCCGTCAGGCTCACCTGGCGTAAAATAGCCTTCACCTTCAGCAAGTTAGTTGCGCTCATTGATAGCACACGGAAACCCAATGCCATCAACAATACTGCACCGACCGGATCTCCGGCCATCTCGCCGCAAACACTGACAGGCGTATTTTCCCCCTGAGCACCCTCGACAATAGACCACAGAGCCCTCAACACACTTGGGTGACAAGCATGATAAAGACTAGCAACCCGTGGATTATTGCGGTCAACGGCAAGAAGATATTGGGTAAGGTCATTGGTGCCCACAGACAGGAAGTCAACCCGGCGAGCAATTTCACGAATCTGGTAGACTGCAGCGGGAACTTCAATCATTGCCCCCACATTGGGCATTTCAATCTGATAGCCCTCTTCCTCAGTCAGTTCATCGTATACCTGATAAATCAATTCCAAGGCACTTTCCAGCTCTGTCAGATTAGAAATCATGGGCAGTAGAATACTAAGGTTATTCAACCCCTCACTGGCACGCATCATCGCCCGCAGCTGTACCAGAAAAATCTCGGGGTGATCCAGACAAATACGAATACCACGCCAACCAAGAAAAGGATTTTCCTCCTCAATAGGAAAATAGGGCAAGTCTTTGTCACCACCAATATCCAAGGTTCGCATGGTCACGATCCGTGGTGAAAACATTTCCAATTGCTCGCGGTAGGACTTGCGCTGTTCTTCTTCAGAGGGGAACCTATCCAGCATCAGGAAGGGAATCTCGGTGCGATACAGACCAACACCCTCGGCACCACGGTCAAGAGACAGCTGCGCATCTAGTCGCAACCCGGTATTTACCCAAAGCGCTAACTTATGACCATCTGCCGTCACACAAGGCTCATCGGTTAACTTTTCTAAATCAGCTGCCAGCAATTTTTCTTCATAAATTTGCTGGATATAGGACTCTCGTACCTCGTCACTGGCGGATATAACAACCTGACCATTGTGACCATCCACAATGACCTCTTCCTCTTCTAAACTCCCCCAAGGCAGATCGACCACCCCCATCACCGTGGGGATACCAATCGCTCGACCAAGAATAGCCATATGGGAGTTACGAGAACCTTTGACTGAAACAATGGCAGCTACTTTTTCCAGAGGTACATCAGCGAAGGAAGCTGCTGATAATTCCTCACCGACCATCACCATCTTGTCCGGGTAAGTAGTACGTTTAGTTTCTGATTTCTGCAAGTAGGCCAGCACCCGACGCCCCAAGTCTTCCACATCAGAGGCTCGCTCTCTCAGGTACGAATCCTTCATGCTCTTGAACATTCGAACATGACGCAGTACAACCTGGGACCATGCACTCTGTGCACACAGGCCTTCCTCAATAAGGCTAATCACCTCACCACCCAGGGCATGATCGTCGAGCATCCTTACGTAAACATCAAATAGCGCCCGCTCTTCATCACTGAGTTTGCCCACCATGCTCTCGTCAAGGGCATGGATGTCGCGCTTTGTTTCCTCCATCGCCTGACGGAATTGACACAATTCAGCCTCGATATCCTTTACATGTCGCACAGGGACAACATTGAGGTCTGCCGATGGCGCGATCACCACTACTGTGCCTATAGCAACACCGGGGGCACTGGCCACACCAGGAAAGACCCGCTCACGGACATCCTCCCTTGGGTTGATGAGTCGGTCCAGCTCACCGGTTGCATCAGCATGGGCAATAATCCCGGCCAGTTGCGCTGAAATAGTGACGAGGAATGACTCTTCACTTTCATCAAAACGCCGCTGCTCCTGCTCCTGAACCACCAACACGCCCAGAACCTTACGCTGGTGAATAATGGGAGCGCCCAGAAAAGAGCGGAAGCTCTGCTCACCAGTTTCAGGAAAGTAAGCAAACTTGGGGTGGGCATCCGCCACTTCAAGATTGATTGGCTCAGCTCTGGAAGCGACCAAACCTACCAGGCCCTCTTCACTGGATATGCGAACGCTGCCCACTGAATCGGGGTTCAACCCATCAGTAGCCATCAGCACATAACTATCATCTTCGGGGCTGTAGAGGTATACCGAGCACGTACCGGTATTGGTTACCTGCTTGACCAGATGGACAATCAGCTTCAGGACTTCAGCGAAGTCCTTGGCAGCATTGACCTCCTGTACGATAGATCTCAGTGATTCCAGCATCTAACCCTGGCGCTCCATTTCACATTGCAGTGGTGACAACTCTTTTAATGCCCTGCGATATACATCTCTTTTAAATTCAATCACCTGATTAACAGGATACCAATAATTCACCCACTGCCATCCATCAAACTCAGGCTTTTCGCAATGATCCAGACGAACCTTGCTCTCATCTCCTACCAATTTTAGCAAAAACCATTTCTGCTTCTGACCAATACAAAGTGGCTTGGAATTTTTTCGCTGCATGGCCTTTGGCAGGCGGTATCGCAGCCAACTGCGAGTACAGGCCAACAATTCAACGTCGTGAGACTCAAGCCCCACTTCTTCGTAGAGCTCCCGATAAAGTGCCTGCTCTGGCTTTTCACCGGAGTTGATACCACCCTGAGGAAACTGCCATGCATCCTGGCCAATTCGCTTGGCCCATAACAACTGACCAGCACCATTAGAGATCACAATACCCACATTCGGGCGAAAGCCTTCTTGATCAACCACTGCCTATACCCTTAAAACCTGTACCCTAAAACTGAGCCCATAAGCTTGAATCCTTCGCACCAGAACCCTCGAAGCAAGCAACTCAATATTAATTCCAACACCAGAACTTACATTAAATACATAGTTGAGGACAGCTCTATCTCTCGTTAAGCTATGACGCCTTTTTCACAAATAACCTGCGAGAAACCATGCCACTTGCCATATTTGACCTGGACAACACCTTAATCGCAGGTGATAGCGATCATGGCTGGGGGGAATTTCTCGTCGCCCAAAATATTGTCGATGCTGCTTATTACAAGAAAATGAATGACCAGTTCTACAATGATTACCAAAATGGCACGTTGAACATGTCTGCCTACCTGGAATTTTCATTGGCACCTCTGGCCAAGCTTGACTCCTCAGAGCTCACCAAACTCCATGCTCAATTTATGGTCGATGTCATTGACCCTATGTGGCTACCGCAGGCAGAAAGACTGCTGCAACAACACCGAGACTGCGGCGACACACTGATGGTGATCACCTCCACCAACCGGTTTGTGGTGGAGCCCATTTGTGAAAAACTTGGTGTAGATCATCTGATTGCAACGGAACTGGAACAACACAACAACCGCTATACTGGTCACGTTTCCGGGATACCCAGCTACAAAGAGGGGAAAGTTACCCGCCTGAACAACTGGCTGACACAAACCGGTCACAGCATGGAAGGCAGCAGCTTTTATAGCGATTCCATCAATGACCTCCCACTGCTTGAGATCGTTGAGCGCCCAGTGGCTGTCGACCCCTGTGACCTATTAAAAGCAGAGGCCACCAAGCGCAACTGGGAAATCATCAGCTTACGTGACGAGAAAAGCTGATACCCTGTAACTACTATCCTCTTACGCTGCCAGGCTGACACCACCAAAGATTGAGAGTATTCAACCGCATGACGGACCCTTCATTTCAACTCCTTGTGCAACAACTTCATCAAGTGACAGGTCCTCAGCTCTTGGTCGCTGATGAGAATCTTGGGGGTGCCCCGTTTCATTTACTACCCGTCGAGACCATTACTCTGGTAACCAACCGACATGACATCTACAACCAAGCCTGCTCATCCGGTCTAAGCTGTCATTTTAACGACTTTGATTTTTCTTCTTTTGGTGACAACAGTTTTAACCAAGCGTTATACAGGGTGTCCAAAGAAAAACCGATAACTCATCACGTCATTAATAGTGTCCGGCGGCTACTGACCAACAACGGCACTCTGGTACTTTCTGGTGCGAAGACTGACGGCATTAAAACCTATACTGATAAGGCCGCCCGCTATTTTGGCACTCGCACCTCGTCGGAAAAACATGGCAGTGTTTACCGTTCTGTAATCCATCATCAGTCCTCCTCAGAACAGCCCCTAGACGACCAGAATTACCAGCAGCTCAGGCCTTGTATTTCATTAACGCCCCCTTTAAACGACCAACTGCTTTACAGCAAGCCCGGATTAT
>JBALVP010000047.1:0-10798 GCA_036961395.1 Porticoccus sp. | reverse complement strand
GGAATACATTTCAAGAAGCGAATACACCAAAAGTGGATACCGCCACTGCTGAAGCAATGGTAACCCCAGAGTTGCCAGATATTGATACCACTATTGATACGACCCGAGTATCAGAGCAGGTCGGTGAGCTGCCGACAACAACAGAGACTCAACCAGAATTGGTTATTGAACCCGTGGCGGCAGTCAATACTCGCTTGGTTCGAGTATCAACAGATGTGTTGACGGTACTGATTGATACGCTGGGTGGTGACATTGTGAGGGTTGAGCTGCCGAAGCATCTAACGGCACTGGGTGAGACAGAAAGCCCCTTTATCTTGCTCAATCGCACCGCTACCACGACCTATATAGCTCAAAGTGGACTGGTGGGTGCCAACGGTACCGACACAAGCGAAGGAAGGCCAAGGTTTAAAGCAGGTGCTGACCATTACACAATGGAGCGAGGGCAGGACACTCTACAGGTAGACCTGACTCTGCAGGAAGGTGATGTTCTGATAACCAAGCGGTTCAACTTTAATCGTGGAGACTACTTGGTTGAGCTGGCTTATCAAATTGACAACCAGGGCGATCAATCGTGGAAAGCGGGGCTGTTTGGGCAAATAAAGCGTGATAGCCATAACCCCACCGTTGGAAGCGGTATGGGGATGGCGCCCTTCTTAGGTGCGGCATTGACCAGCACCGAAGAGAATTATAAAAAAATGGATTTTGAAGAGATTGAGGATGAGTCTTTTAAAGATACGGTGACCGGTGGTTGGCTTGCTATGGTCCAGCATTACTTTATTGGAGCTTGGATTCCCGATCAGAAAACAACCAACACATTTAACATACGCAAGTTGGGTAATCAGGATCTTTATATCTTTGGCTTCACCTCACCCCCTATATCTGTAGAGCCGGGCGGTCAGGGAGAGCTTCGAGCTGCCTTTTATGCGGGCCCCAAGGACCAGTATCGACTGGAAAAAATCTCCCCCTATCTCGACCTAACTGTTGATTATGGTTGGCTTTGGTGGATTGCAAAACCATTATTCTGGGTGCTCTTCCAGCTTCATGAACTTCTTGGTAATTGGGGTTGGTCGATAATCCTATTAACCATGATGATCAAGGCAGCCTTTTTTCGCCTTTCAGCCACAAGCTACAAATCTATGGCCAACATGCGGAAACTACAACCGGAAATGGCTCGCTTGAAAGAACTGTACGGTGACGATAAACAAAAAATGTCACAGGAAACCATGAGCCTGTATAAGCGAGAGAAGGTGAACCCTATGGGCGGGTGTTTACCAATTCTGGTGCAAATGCCGGTCTTTATTGCGCTTTACTGGGTGCTACTGGAGAGTGTCGAGTTGCGCCACTCCCCCTGGATTCTGTGGATCCAAGATCTATCTATAAAAGACCCCTATTTTGTACTACCCCTAATCATGGGCGCCAGTATGTTTATTCAGCAGAAACTGAACCCGACCCCGCCCGACCCCACTCAGGCAAAGGTGATGCAAATGATGCCCATCGCCTTTACCTTCTTCTTTATGTTCTTCCCTGCGGGGCTAGTTCTCTACTGGACCGTAAACAACGGACTTTCCATTGTTCAACAGTGGTTAATCACCCGTCGAATAGAAGGTGCATCGGTTAAAAAATAAGATAAAGGGCTCCTTATTTGGAGCCTTTTTTCTTGGGTATTAAAATGTTATCTGCCAGTGACCAAGACACCATAGCCGCCATTGCTACGCCACCGGGACGAGGTGGTGTAGGTATCTTGCGAATTTCGGGTAAAGACCTAACCCCATTTTTTGATGGCTTTCTGGCAAAAACTCCTGAGCCGAGACATGCATTATTTGCTAACTTTTTGAATGCTGATGGCGTCGCGATTGATCAGGGTGTGGCCATCTATTTTTCAGCACCGCACTCTTTCACGGGTGAGCATATTTTGGAGCTTCAGGGTCACGGCGGCCCCGTTATTATGGATGCTCTATTGCGTAGAGCGTTGGCTTTGGGAGCCCGCCTGGCAAGACCCGGAGAGTTTTCAGAACGCGCGTTCCTCAACGACAAAATAGATCTTGCTCAGGCTGAGGCGATTGCCGATTTGATTGATGCCTCGTCTGATCAGGCTGCCCGCTGTGCACTTCGATCACTACAGGGAGAGTTTTCTACTCAAATCCACAGCTTGGTTGAGTCGTTGACTGCGCTACGTATTTACGTTGAAGCGGCCATTGATTTTCCTGAGGAGGAAGTAGATTTTTTGGCAGATGGTAACGTGTCTGTTGCTCTCCATGCGTTACAGGGTCAGCTTAAGGGTGTCATTGAACAAGCTTATCAAGGTTCTTTGATGAGGGAGGGGATGACAGTGGTAATAGCTGGCAAACCTAACGCAGGAAAATCGAGTTTACTAAATGCACTGTCCGGGAGGGATAGCGCCATTGTGACTCATATTGAAGGAACCACCCGTGACGTGCTTCGAGAGCAGATTCATATTGATGGCATGCCTCTTCATATTATTGATACTGCCGGGTTAAGGGATACGGGTGATGCGGTTGAGCAAGAAGGTATTAGGCGCGCTTGGCAAGAAATTGATCAAGCGGACCGTATCTTGTTTGTTATTGATAGCACCCAGGATTACTCGCTGGAACCCAGAAATAACTGGCCTGAATATTTTGAGCGTTATCCAGAACGAGATTACCCCGGGAAAGAAAATCTGAGTTTTGTCTTGAACAAGGGGGATATCTCCGGGTTGCCAGTTGGGCTTTCCAACAATGGCCATCCGGTGATTACGTTGTCAGCGAAGCAGGGATCCGGACTCAATATTCTTACAGAACACCTGAAAGAATGTATGGGTTATACCGGAAGTAATGAAGGTAGCTTTACTGCTAGGCGACGGCATATCGAAGCGCTTCAGGCGGCACAAGAATTTTTAGATACAGGTACAAAACAGTTGAATGAAGCCGGCGCTGGCGAACTATTGGCTGAAGACCTGAGGCAGGCCCAACAGTCTCTAGCTGAAATTACGGGTGAATTCACCCCTGATGATTTACTTGGCAGAATTTTTTCCAGTTTCTGTATTGGGAAATAATTTTTTTTCGTTACTGGTTTCAGTGACATATCCACCAGACAGCATTTTCGCTAACCTACTCATAAAACAGGAATTCTCCTGTCAGCCCACAAAATACTAACAAGTTATCCACAGGGAGGTGGTTAAAAAACATCCACCAATAGCCGACGATACTGTGTAAAACTACAGCACAATAAATATTTATAAGTCTCTGATAAACAATGACATTAATATGTTTTGGGTTAGGTTTTATTTTTACAAAAGGTGTGGATAACTATGCCCTTTGTGGCTAGACTATAGCCCTAATAAAAAAGCCATCGGTTAGATTTGAGTGGCTGAATAAAGGGGAAGAGTTTGGCTCAAGTAGTATGGGAAAAGTGTCTGGGCCATCTTCAGGAAGAGCTGCCTGCACAGCAGTTCAATACATGGATCAGGCCTCTGCAATTAGATCTTTGTCAGGATGATGACGCTAAATCATCAACAGACATTCGGTTGTTAGCGCCCAACCGTTTTGTGAGAGACTGGGTGTCAGATAAATTCCTTGAGAGAATTACCGAAATCTACCAGCAGATTCAAGGTGAGCGATGCGAGGTGGTTGTTGAATCCAGTGCCAGCCCACAACCCATTTATCAGGGAGAAAAGGCACCAAAACTGGAGCTTCCTACGGTACTCCCAACGGTCCTGGAGAAAGCCTCATTTCCTGCAACGACCCGAATCCAAGTTCAACCCGAGGTTAGAAAATCGGATGTTGAAGGCGGCTTAAACCACCGAAGCAATATCAATCAGACCTTTACCTTTCAGTCGTTCGTCGAGGGCAAATCAAACCAGCTTGCCTTGGCGGCTTCCCGACAGGTGGCTGAAAACCCGGGAGGGTCCTATAACCCCCTCTTTATCTACGGCGGTGTTGGCTTGGGTAAAACGCATCTCATGCACGCTGTGGGGAATGCCCTGCGGCAACAAAAGCCCAATGCCAAGATAATTTATCTCCACTCAGAGCGGTTTGTCGCTGATATGGTTAAGGCGTTGCAGCTAAATGCCATCAATGACTTTAAGCGTTTTTACCGCTCTGTTGATGCGTTATTGATTGATGATATACAGTTCTTTGCTGGAAAGGAGCGCTCCCAAGAGGAGTTTTTCCACACCTTCAATGCATTGCTTGAGGGCGGCCAGCAAATGATACTTACTTGTGACCGCTATCCAAAGGAAATTGATGGCCTTGAAGAGCGACTTAAGTCCCGTTTTGGTTGGGGGCTAACCGTTGCTGTTGAGCCGCCAGAACTTGAAACACGGGCGGCGATTCTAATGAAAAAGGCACAGCAAGCAAAAGTAGATCTTCCCAATGACGCTGCCTTTTTCATTGCTCAAAGAATTCGTTCTAATGTCAGAGAATTAGAGGGTGCGCTAAAAAGAGTGATAGCAAGTGCTCACTTCACCGGGTCTCCTATTAGCATTGAGCTCATAAGAGAATCTTTAAAAGACCTTCTGGCACTTCAGGACAAACTGGTCACCATTGATAATATTCAGCGAGTAGTTTCTGAGTACTACAAGGTTAAAATGTCTGAGTTTTTGTCAAAGCGACGAAGTCGGTCTATCGCCAGACCTCGTCAGGTGGCAATGGCTCTTGCCAAGGAGTTGACTAATCATAGCCTGCCCGAGATAGGAGAGGCCTTTGGTGGTCGTGATCATACGACAGTTCTACATGCTTGTAGAAAGGTGAAAGAGTTGCAGGAAACCAGCCGGGATATTAACGAGGATGTAAAACAGTTATTAAGAACGTTAACTACCTGATTATTTTCAGCTTTTGGATTATTATAAGCAACCGTTATAACCTAGCTAACTTGGAAGACATTAACCGATGAAGTTCTCAGTTTCCCGCGAAGATTTTCTGAAGCCCTTGCAGCTGGTTGTTGGAGTAGTAGAGCGGCGCCAGACACTCCCCATTTTATCTAACGTGCTGATCAATCTTAATGATGGGCGATTATCCCTTACGGGTACGGATCTAGAGGTAGAAATTGTCGGCCATTTGTCACTGGTTTCTGCTGAGGAGGGTGGGGAGATAACGGTACCAGCCCGTAAGTTGATGGACATTTGTCGTTCTTTGCCCGATGGAGCAGAAATCACCCTTTCAGAAGAGGGTGGGCGTGTTCAGGTTACCAGCGGACGGAGTCGCTTCACGCTGTCCTCTCTCCCTGCCAATGAATTCCCAAATGTAGATGATGGCCCAGGAAAGTGTGAGTTTTCCATTGAGCAGAAAGCGCTAAAACAGCTTATTGATCACACGGCATTTGCAATGGCGCAACAGGACGTTCGGTATTACCTCAATGGCATGCTGCTTGAGGTGGGTAATGATCGTGTTCGCGCAGTGGCGACAGACGGCCATCGGCTGGCAATGATGGATGCTCAAATTGCGGGCCTGCCGGAGGAGTTAACTCAGGCTATTCTTCCTCGCAAAGGGGTTATAGAGCTCTCTCGCTTGTTATCAGATGACGGAGATGTCTCCGTCGTGCTAGGCAATAACCATATTCGTATCGCTACAGCAGATTTTCGTTTCACCTCTAAACTGGTAGACGGTGCTTACCCGGACTACGACCGGGTGCTGCCAAAAGGCGGCGATAAGCAAATGGTGGGTAATCGTGAAGAGCTGAAAAACGCATTTAGCCGTACGGCGATATTATCTAATGAAAAGTATAGGGGCGTTCGTCTATTATTATCAGAGTGTCAATTGACACTGATTGCTAATAACCCTGAGCAAGAAGAGGCTCAGGAAGAAGTCACGGTTAACTATTCCTCAGATGAGTTGGAGGTGGGCTTCAATGTGAGTTATGTCATTGATGTTCTTAATGTTTTGCGTGGAGAAAATGTGCGATTTACACTTTCTGACGCGAATAGTAGTGCCTTGATTGAAGACCCTGTGAATGAAAGTGCTGTGTATGTTGTTATGCCGATGCGACTCTAATTATTCACTTAGTACCACCTAAAATGTATCTAAAGAAACTGGATGTGCACGGGTTGAGAAACCTGAGACATATCCAGCTTTCATTATCACCTGGAGCCAACCTATTCTATGGCTCAAATGGTAGCGGCAAAACAAGCGTGCTAGAAGCGCTCTATTTGCTAGGTCGTGGCCGTTCTTTCCGTACCCGCACATTAAGCCCCGTCATTAATCAGGATGCTGATAACTGCACGGTCTTTGGGTTGCTGAAAAAAGAGGATAAAGAAATACCGATGGGTGTCAGTCGCTCAAGGCAGGGCGATTTTTTATTCAAAGTAGATGGGGGGGCCGTCACCAGTGCATCTAGTCTCGCCGAGACTATGCCGTTATTAATACTTAATTCTGACAGCTTTCACCTGCTTGATGGTGGCCCCCAGTTTCGCAGGCAGTTTGTTGATTGGGGTGTGTTCCACGTGGAACATAATTACCGGAATACCTGGCAAAGGTTTCGCAGAGCCCTGAAACAGCGCAATTCGTTGCTTCGACGTGCTAGAATAGACGATGCACTGTTGGGGGTTTGGGATGCTGAATTCGTTAGTTTGGCGGAGCAGATTAATCATTACCGTGAAGAGTATCTCGCGGATTTGATACCCAGAATTGCGAAGGTATTAGTAGAGCTTTCACCTATAGAGGGGTTTGAGTTCAAGCATTACGCAGGTTGGGATAGCACGAAAAGTTTAAGAGATGTGTTGCTGGCAGATCGCCATAGAGATCTTCAGGGTAAAACAACACATCATGGTCCACATCGGGCGGACTTACGAGTACGGTTCAATAAGCAACCGGCCAATGATTTATTATCCAGAGGGCAGATTAAAATCCTCGTTACTGCCATGCAGATAGCACAGGGCTACTTGTATCATGAGCGAACGGGGTGTCAGTGCCTTTACCTACTTGACGACCTTCCGTCAGAGCTAGACATACAGCATAGACGTAAGGTGGGCGAGCTTTTGTATCGGCTCGGTGCGCAGGCCTTTATAACAGGCGTTGTACGGGAGGATTTACGATCATCCTGGCCTGAAGATACCAAGAATATCCGCATGTTCCACGTGGAACATGGGTGTATTGCACAAGAATAGGTGCTAATACTAAAACATGAAAACTTAGGTTTCTCGTATGAGTGAAGAGCAGAACTACGATTCGTCTAGCATTAAGGTGCTAAAAGGCTTGGATGCTGTTCGTAAGCGTCCTGGAATGTATATTGGCGATACTGATGATGGTACCGGTTTACATCACATGGTCTTTGAAATTGTCGATAACTCGATCGATGAAGCATTGGCGGGCCACTGCTCAGAAATACGGGTTACGATCCACCCGGACGAGTCTGTCACGGTCTCAGATAATGGTCGTGGTGTTCCTACAGAAATCCATGAAGAGGGTGTTTCTGCAGCTGAAGTGATCATGACGGTTCTTCATGCGGGCGGTAAGTTCGACGAGAATAGCTACAAAGTCTCTGGCGGACTCCATGGCGTGGGTGTTTCCGTGGTAAATGCACTCTCTAAGGCGCTGCGCTTAACCATTAGGCGGGGAGGAAATATTCATGAGCAGCATTATGTTCATGGCGTGCCACAGGCACCTTTGGCCGTAGTGGGACAGGCGACAGAAACGGGAACAGAATTACACTTTGTTCCCTCAGAAAAAACCTTCAACAATATCAAATTTCACTATGAAATATTGGCTAAACGTCTGAGAGAACTATCTTTTCTAAATTCTGGTGTTCGAATCGTATTAATGGATGAGAGAACAGGAAAAACTGATACTTTTCAATATGATGGCGGGCTGCAAGCTTTTGTTGAATACTTAAACAATAACAAAACAACCAT
Organism: Porticoccus sp.; assembly: GCA_036961395.1. Lineage (GTDB taxonomy): Bacteria > Pseudomonadota > Gammaproteobacteria > Pseudomonadales > Porticoccaceae > Porticoccus. The sequence continues at coordinate 2,955 of JBALVP010000047.1, read as the reverse complement.
CAATCAGGTAATGCACTTCAATGTTCAGCGAGATGATGGCGTTGGTGTTGAGGTAGCGCTGCAATGGAATGACAGCTATCAGGAAAATATTTTTTGCTATACCAACAATATTCCGCAAAGAGATGGCGGTACACACCTAGCAGGATTTAGGTCTGCACTTACCCGAAGTCTTAATACCTACATTGAAAAGGAAGGGTTGGGAAAAAACAATAAGGTCAGCACTACGGGAGATGATGCCCGGGAAGGGTTGACAGCTATTGTTTCGGTGAAAGTGCCAGACCCCAAGTTTTCCTCACAAACCAAGGATAAATTGGTTAGCTCGGAAGTGAAAACGGCAGTTGAGCAGGAAATGGGTGCTAATTTAACGGACTATTTGCTAGAAAACCCGAAAGAAGCCAAGAGTGTTGTCATGAAAATGGTGGATGCAGCTCGGGCGCGTGAGGCTGCGCGGAAGGCGCGGGAAATGACACGACGTAAAGGTGCATTAGATATCGCAGGGCTTCCCGGCAAGCTGGCAGACTGCCAGGAGAAGGACCCCGCACTCTCAGAATTGTACTTGGTGGAGGGTGACTCTGCGGGTGGTTCAGCAAAACAGGGGCGAGATCGCCGAACTCAGGCTATTTTGCCACTAAAAGGCAAAATTCTTAATGTTGAAAAAGCCCGTTTTGACAAAATGTTGTCCAGTGTGGAAGTGGGAACACTCATTACGGCATTAGGTTGTGGTATTGGCACAGAAGAATTTAATGCCGATAAGCTTCGTTACCATACTATTCTGATCATGACGGATGCCGATGTGGATGGCTCACATATCCGAACATTATTGCTGACCTTCTTCTTCCGGCAAATGCGAGAGCTGGTTGAGCGTGGCAATATTTTTATTGCACAGCCGCCGCTGTATAAAATCAGCAAAGGTAAGCAGCAGCAATATCTTAAGGATGATCAAGCACTTACGGCATTTTTAACTCAGACAGCACTCGAAAATTCCAGCCTGCATGTCAATCCTGAGGCCCCCAGAATTAATGGTAATGCTTTGGAAACCCTGGTGGCAGATTTCCGTCGGGTAATGACGATTATCGAGCGAATGTCCCGCGTGTATCCAGAGGGTATTTTACAAAAACTGGTCTATATGCCGGCACTCAATGCTGACAGCCTTAGAGATAAAGCCCTTGTCGACGACTGGTGCAAGGCACTATTTGACTCGTTGGAGCAAGATAACAAGGCCGGGAGTCACCGTTACAAGGTTGTGGTTGAGGCGGATGCAGAGCGACAGGTTCACTTGCCTTGTGTTGAAATTACAGCCCATGGCGTACCAACCAACTACCGTTTCAACTATGAATTTTTCGTTTCTGGTGAATATGTGGCCATCGTTTCCCTTGGTAAGCAACTACAGGGACTGATAGAGGAAGGTGCATACATCCAGCGTGGGGAGCGTTCTATGCCCGTAGAGAGCTTTAGTATGGCTCTGGAGTGGTTAATGAACGAGTCTCGTCGTGGCTACAATATACAGCGCTATAAAGGGCTGGGTGAAATGAATCCAGATCAGTTGTGGGATACCACGATGAATCCTGAAACTCGGCGTATGCTGAAGGTCACGATTGAGGATGGTATAGCCGCTGATCAGATGTTCACTACGTTGATGGGCGATCAGGTGGAACCACGCCGAGCATTTATTGAAACTAATGCGTTAGCAGTTACCAACCTGGATATATAGATATACATATCTATATAGCGGTATAAACAAAAAACTGGCCTAACTAGGCCAGTTTTTTTATGTCTGGCATTATTCTTCGTGTTGGCGCCAAAGATCGCCGTCAGTTTTGCGACGACCCGAATTTTTTCTACGATCATCCTTGCCTGGCTCGAATCGAATATCCAGGCGGCGGTCAGTATTTTTTCGGCGCTGTTCTTTACGTTGTTCTGGGCCGTTATAGTTCCCGTTATCAAAAGTTTCCATGATATCCATTCATTGTTTATATTTAACAGAGTAGAAGTAGTTTAGGTGACAGTAAATTGGAAATCCAGACCCTAGTTATCTACTTTGTTCAGGAATGAGACAGAGTTTGTTGGGTAGATTCGATCCATTCTTTTACCTGTTCCGTTAATTGTCGGCTGTCAGTGCTAATTGTATCGATCGGTGCACCAATCACCATGTGAATACGTCCAGGCCATTTAATAAATTTATGGGCAGGCCAACAGTGCCCGGCATTTTGGGCCACAGGTAAAACGGGCACACCCGCAGCAATAGCAAGGGCTGCACCACTGCGGCCATAGTTTCCCGTCTGCCCTATAGGTGTCCGGGTTCCCTCGGGGTAAATTAGCACATTATTACCTTGAGCCAAGCGCTGCTTGCCCTGCGCAAGTATTTGTTTCATGGCTTCTCTGGGGTTGCTGCGGTTTATAGCGATGGGATGCATAAAGTAGAGGCCCCAGCCAAAAAAAGGTATCCAGAAAAGCTCTTTTTTTAGGATGGTGCTGACGGGACGCAATAGCCGCTGAAGGTAGAAGGTTTCCCAGCCTGACTGATGTTTGCTCAGTACGACACAGGGAGTGTCAGGGACATTCTCCAGGCCATCTACCTGAAGAGTAATTCCACAGCTGAAACTTAACCATTTAATGATAATTGCATTTGCCCAGGTCACCACATTCTGGCGCATACGGTATGGCATCAAAAGGCCAATCGTGCAGGCAACAGTGCCGAAAATGACCATAACTATTGCATAAATCGCATAAAACAGCACAGAACGTGTAAAAGCTATTACCGTTTTTATCATTGTTTTTCAGCCCCTTGATCAGCCAAAAGATAATCCACCACCTGGGCTAAATCGTCAAATACTCTGCTCTGTTGCAAGGCTATATGGTTTTGTTTTGCTAGCTTGGGTTCAGTTGTTACTCCCTTGCCAGTGCGTACCAGAATAGGGATACAGTGATGGATAGTACCCGCTTGAAGGTCGCGGA